>JBGTHH010000719.1:0-4407 GCA_041746275.1 Pirellulaceae bacterium
CCGCATCCGCGGTGATAAACGGGAAAGGAATCTCGCGCACTGTGGAGGGGGACGCGGCGGTTGTCATCCCCGCCACCAAAACTTTGCCGTCGGAGAAGGCCAGATCCGTGATCGATTCGTCGCGAGCGTTGCGGGGACCCCGACGACTCTCGACGATCTTATCCTCGGGAGCATTCGGCAGTGCTACTTTGGCGAAACCGATGTTGCTCAAGTTCAACGCGCTGAGCTTCCCCGTGGCATCGATCTTCACCAGGGCGGGCGTGGCCTCGGCCCCTTCCTTCTTGTCGACGGAAAGAAAAACACTTCCGCTGGCCGGGTTCACGGCCAAATCTTTAATCGTGATTTCTTGCGAGCCGGCTCCGAGGAGACTGGCGACTTGGCCGTTCAGTCCCTTGATGTTCAGTTCGACTTTGCCGGGTTCACCCGAGGCGTCGCCTGTGTCGATCGCGAAGACGGCCGCCCCCTTGGTATCGCCGACCAAAAGAATCCCATCCGGTCCGAAGGCCAATGGTCCGGCGGACTTCAGATCCGCTGCTCCCTTTTTCAACCCCCAATCCGCCGCGTGAACGCTGGCCACGCAGAAGAGAAGGACAAAAGCACTAGCAAATCCACATTTCACTCGCATAACAGGCTCCTTCGAGTATTGGTCCAAAAGACACCGATTCAAACAATGGACCGGAATCCACTCCGGCACATTATCAGGGCTTGGACAGCGACAAGCAAGCGAGCTAGCGAAATCCGTCACCGTCCCGCAGTCAGACTCGTGGTCGCGATCAGCCTTTTCGTGATCGCGTGCGGACTTTGCGTTGCAACCGCACGGAGTTACTTTGGCCGTAAGTCAGCAGCAGACTGCCATCGGCGGCGGTGCGATCGAACAGCCGATCAATGACATTCTCCTCGCCGGGCCAGGGATACGCGAAGATCACATCGAAGTCGTCTGGGTCAAGGCCCAGCTCTTCGTAGGCATCGTCGGTCTCGGTTACGAGCCAGACGACTCCGGCTTCGTTATCGGCGTAAGCTTCCTCGGCACACGCCTCACTGCCGCGCGGAATGAAACTGCCGTGAACAAACTCGGCTTGCAGTTCGAAATCTTCCGCCAAGCTGCGAGCTTGATCCACCAATTCACGATCGATCTCGATCCCAGACGCCTGAAAGCCAAGCATCTCGGCCAGCAGCGCGACGACTCCAAAGCCGCTGCCCCACTCACAGAACGATCGACCGGGCGAGAGGTTCCGATGCGACACGACATGCAGGGCCTGATAGACCGTTACGAAATCGCTCGGCACAAACCCGCTGCCCCACGTCGGATGCCGCCGAATGAACTGCTCGATGCGACCATCGACGTCGAGCAGGAACGCGGCGATATTGGACGGCAGCGGGACGTTACCGACGGTCAGCTCCACTTCGATCAGAGCCACGCGGTCGTTCCTCGCCAGTGCGCACAAGAGAGAGGCACGCTACTGTACCTCATACGTCATGCGGCCGTGATGTTGGGAACGCGAGATGCGATCGAGCGCGTATAAGCCCGCGAGCACAAACTCGACACACGAGGCGCGCACCGCCGGATCATCGGCGGCATTCAATTCGAATGCCTTATCCCAGACGGGCGGCACGCGTTTCAGTAATTCGGCGTATCGCGTCGAGGACAGCATGTCTCCCACTTCGAGCTTAACACCGCGTCCGAAGATCTCCGCGATCTCCCCCAAGCCGTGTTTGTCGACGTACTCCTCGAAGACAATCCGAATCGCTTCCGCGACCACCGCGTCGAGCACTTGGCGTTCCGACATTTGATGGCTGCCCATCAGGTCGAGTTCCAGTTTGCCGAGCGACGACGAGTACAAATGACCGAGATCGCTGATGCGAGGCACGGCCGGCTTCTCGCCGAGTTTCACGCCCCGCTGCCGCGCCGAGGCGACCATCGTCCGGTAGTTCGCGATGCTGAACCGCGCGCTGACACCCGATTGATGATCGATGTACTTTGATTTGCGAGCCTGGATTGTGATCTGCTCGATAATCTCGCGCATGAAGTACGGCACGACGACCGGGAAATCGCCATCGAGACGAATTCCCGCCTCTTGTTCGGTAATCTGGATGCCGAGATCGCGCTCTCGCGGATAGTGCGTGTGAATGATCGAGCCGATCCGATCCTTCAACTGCGGAATCACTTTGCCGCTGCGATTGTAAGTCGCGGGATTGGCAGAGAACAAAATCAAAACATCAATGTCGAATCGCACCGGATAGCCGCGGATTTGGACATCGCGTTCCTCAAGAATATTGAACATCCCCACCTGCACCAATTCGTCCAACTCCGGCAGCTCGTTCATGGCAAAAATGCCGCGATGCATCCGCGGGATCAACCCAAAGTGCAAGGCTTGTTCGGTCGACATGCTGACGCCGCCCGCTAGTTTCCCCGGATCGATCTCGCCAATGATGTCGGCGAACTTGGTTCCCGGCGAGAGACGTTCGGCATACCGATCCTCACGTCGCCACCAGCCGATGGGCACGTCCTCGGGCTCATGCGTGGCCACGAACTCCTGACAGACACGACTCATCGGCCGCGTCGGATCGTCGTGAAATGGCGCTCCCGGAACATCCAGATACGGAATCGCTTCGTCGAGGAAGCGGATCAAGCCTCGCATCAAGCGACTCTTGGCTTGTCCCTTTTCCCCGAGAAACAACATATCGTGGCCCGCCAACAGCGCGATATTGATTTCTGGGATCACGGTATCGTCGTAGCCGACGACTCCCGGAAACAACTCCGCGCCGCTGGCGAGCTCGCGTAGGAAATTGTCGTGAATCTCTTGCTTAACCGTCCGAGAAACCCAACCGCTGTCGCGCAGTTGAGCCAGATTTTGGGGCAGGGGAGACATAGGTGGGGCCATGGCGGTGCTTTCCGATAGAAGTCGGTCGCATTATAGCGCCCACCCAGCGGTTTCCAAGGCGGTAGCGACGGTGGCACGAGTCCGGGCTACGGATAATTGACCGGCTCGCCTCCCTGCATCGTGGCGAGTGCGTAGTACACATTCAAGTCGATCGTCTCAACGATGATATGCACTGATCCGTCCGCGAAGACGAAGTTCGTGCCGGCTGGGTGGTAGCTACTGGGGTCATCCAGATGCCCTCCGCCGGAGTTCGGGGCGTGATCGGCGATAGCCAGAATCCGCGCGAAGGATTCATCCGCGTTCGGGACTGCACCCACCCACGTGGAATGCTCGATTCGCGAGGAGCGTTCGCCTACCATGAGGGTGTTGCTCAAGCCATCGGTGAAGTCACGGAAGCGTGTCGAGCTGTTGTGAAAGAATGGCCCCGTGCCGCGACACTGCACCCCGACTGGCAAAGCCTCGCAATCCTCCAGCTCTGTCGTCCCAAACATCCCGACGTAGTTTGCCACGGGAACCTGCGTGAGGACGGCCCCGCCGGTATCGGGCAGATCAAATATCTGCTGCGAGTGGGCATCGGAAGGGCAACGAAAGATCGGCAGGTGAGTTCGGCGAGCGGCTTGGTTCGCGACATCGGTGATCGGTAAGGTGTCGCGAAACGTATCGGCCACCGTGCCCAGTTCGATGAAGGGCAACAGGTGGGCCGCCCAGCCCCAACCAGGCTCGCCTTCGGACAGCGGTCGACCCGTGGCGGTATCCAGTCCAATCCAACCCATAGGCAACGAATTGTAGGTATCGTGATAATTGTGTAGGCCGAGCCCCACTTGCTTCAGGTTGTTGTAACACGACATGCGCCGAGCGGCTTCACGGGCCGCTTGAACGGCCGGCAGCAGCAGGGCCACCAGGATGCCAATGATGGCGATGACAACGAGTAATTCGACGAGCGTAAAAGCATGACGCTTCTGAGTCATTTTTGCACGTTTTCCCGCGCCGGCGCAGGTTGGATAAAGCTGCGCCAACGATATCTAAATGGAGTAAGAAGGATCGATCGAACACCACGGAGCCGACGACAATCGATTTGTCGCACATCCGGAATGGCAGTTAGGTGTTAGGCCGATGCGGGAGGAGAGCGTGGGCGATAGAGGCCGCTGACTTCGCGCGAATCCAGGGCGGGCTCGTACTGACAAATCGATACAACGGCTTCGCCACATGCATTCGCGTCGCACGGAACCACGAGAATCGCGGCTAATGCCAAATGGTGGCAGATGCTGCAATCATGCTCGTCGACTGGCAGCCGAGGAGCCGAATCGTGCGGATGGTGGTGGGAGTGCTCACAAGGCGCGTGAATGGAAGCGATGTCGTGCCCGCCGACCACGTCGTGGCTGTCCAAGTGACGATGTTGCCAACCCACGACCAGCGTCTGCGCGAACAGCAGTCCGGCGAGCAATATCGGTAGGTTGCGACTTCGGTACATGAACATTTACCTCAGAGCAGATAGTACCACGAGCGGAAACTTGGGGCAACGTCG
>JBGTHH010000720.1:0-1731 GCA_041746275.1 Pirellulaceae bacterium
GGTACTCATCAAGCACTTTGACCATGTTGCATCCTGCTCGGGGCAAAAAGGCTATAGAATTCGTCACTGAACAGGAATAAAATCACATCCTCGAAAACCCGTGTCAACACCAACTCTTTGACAGCCCAGGCTAACGCCCAAACGGCTAATATGTCCGCCCCGAACATTTACCTGTCACAAAGCATTAGGGAGTTCGTCAAGGAGGCACCAACGTTGGGATTCAACTCTTGACGAGTCGTTTGACGGAGTTTTAGACTTGCCTGCCATGCGACACGAGCACTTGGTGGGAAGTTCGCGATGCCAACCGACCTAGAAACGCTTCTTCAATCGCTCGCTGCCTCGGACCTGACGACACGGCGTGCGGCCGCCGAGACGCTCGCTCGTTGGGGTCCAGATGCGGTTCCCGCCGCCGTGGCGCTCACTGCCGCGTGTCGCGATCCCGACGAGCAAGTGCGGGATTGGGTCGTGGCCGCGTTGGAGGAATTGCCCCCGCCACCTCCCACGGAAGCTGCAGCGCTTGCGGAACTGTTGAGCCAAGAGAATCTCGACGTTGCCTTTTGGGCGGCGACCCTCTTGGGGCGCATGGGCAGTTCGGCTGCGCTGGCAGTCTCCGCATTGGTGACCACGCTGTCGAATCATCCCGAGCCGATTGTCCGACATCGGGCGGCGTGGGCGTTGGGTCAGATGGGCCACTCCGCCAGGGCGGCACTCCCGCAGTTGGAGGCTGCCGCTGCGTCGTCCGATACGAGATTAAACCGCTTCGCCACAGCGTCTCTGACCGCCATCCGCGCGGCGGCTCCTGACGAGCGACCATGAAACCGCAACCGTCGCGAGCCTGGACTGGTCCACAAGAAACGACGGGACCTCGTCAGCCGCTGGTGCCAACGAGGTCTCGTGAGTCTGCCCGACTGTCCCTGCCCGTTTAGTAGTTCGTGTTCAGTCCCGCATCGACATTGCCCACCATGTGGAAGTGGTTATGGTCGATGTAGATGACTTCCACGGCATCTTCGTTGGTCAACTGATGCGGTATGGGCCAACCGACGTTGGTGACCTCGGTGAAGTAGATCGTACACTTGTAGTGTGCGTGATGCAGTTGCGCCGGTCCGATCGCGGGAATGAACCGCGGTGGATCGACATAGTCGGCGATCTTCTCTTTCACGATCCGCATGTTATTCCATTGAACCTCGTGCAACAGCGGCAAGCCCCCTTCGATGGGCCGAGCCTTCTGCAACGCGCGGAGCACTTCATCGTCGCTCGGCGGGTCCAACGCCACCATGGGACCACCGGCGGTCAACGGTCCCAGGATGGGTACCCTTTCGTAGCGCTCGTGATCCCAGAATTCGTCTTCCTTTTTGTCCTGCAAGTACGGACTGATCGGAATCGGAATCGACAGGACGCCGATTGTGGCCTGTTGGAAGCCAATACAGCCGGTACTGCAAAACGCGGTGGAAACCAACAGGAGATTCATGAGCGTTGTCAGCGACTTGTGAGTCATGCCACCAATCCTCGGTCGAGAGAGTGCTAACGCGAGCCTCGCCCACGTTCGCTGTTCGTGTCTGCCCTCTATATCGTGTCAATCTGGGACGAACTTGCGGATTTTTCCGATATTAGGGGAAATTCCGGTGGAAGCCGTCCATCTGGGAGTCAGCCTGGAAAGGATGGCGTACATGGGAGCTGCTGGCGCGGGAAAGCTGGGATTGCTTATCACACACCCGAAGTCAGCCTGGAAGA
>JBGTHH010000721.1:0-11873 GCA_041746275.1 Pirellulaceae bacterium
GACCCGGCTGCGTCTGCCGCCCCGCAGATTCAACGCCTCGGCGGGCGTGATGTACTGGTAGCCGACTGCCTGCAAAAGCTGTAACGCAGGCAGGTGCGAGACCAGATCTTCGAGGAACTCCGAGACCGCCATGAGTCACTCCTCGTCCTGTTCGTCATTGTGTTCCAGTTTCTCGACGGACTTGGGGAGTTTCTTCTCCTCGGATGCGAGACGCCGTTCGACCTTTTTGAGGTCTTCTTCAGCGGGCAGGTTTTCGGGAACGATGCCTCGATCTGTCAGAACCTTGCGAACATCTCGATTGTTCTTGACATGCTCTTTGCTGATCGTGGCTTCCGTCCGCAGATCGTCTTTCTTGATGTTGAAGTTGGTGATCTCGTTGGCGAAGTCCTTCGCCTTGATCGTGATGATCGGCAGGAAGTCGGCAAGCGGTCGGGACTTGGCGACTCCCATGCGATCCTTCATCTCCTGAGTTGTCTTCCCGCCGAAGAGTGCCTGATCACCCTTGCTGCGAATGCGGGCGAAGCTCTGGTTGTCCGACAACCGTTCGAAGATGATTCCCGACAGCACCCGTTCCGATTCCGTCAGCTTCTTGCGGGCGTTGAGCCGTTCAACATCGAGCAGGCGTTGCTCGATGATCTCCATCTTCCGGGTCTGGACGGCGAAATACGTTTGGGCGAAAGCGATCTGATCTTTGCCGGGGTCGCCGTTCTGGGCGATCAGGTAGCAGGCATACCGTGAGAGCATCACATCTTCGACTTCCCGCTGGGCACCGGAGCCGATTTCGACCATTTTCGTGATCTCAAGAAAATGGTCGGCAACCTCGTAACCCGATGTCTCGCAAGCGGTTTTGGCTTTTTCGATGACTTTGGCGAAGTTCTCCCAGCGTTCGTAGCCGAACAGGCCTTGCAGGTCACGGGCGAGCCAGAACTCCGTTCCTCCTTCGGTCTCCGTCTGGGTGCTCGCCTCGAATTTGGCGTGCAGGTCTGCGATCAACTCCCGTTTCATGAGACTGCCTCCTTGGTTGTTTTGGTGTCCACGTTGACCCGGACCCTGCCGGTGAGAAGCTGCTGCATCAACCCTTTTTTCTGCTGCTTGAGCGTCTCGCATTTTCTCTTTTGCACATCGATCTCACGTTGTTGACCATCCAGCACGGCAGCTATTGCACGTTGCTCGTCGATTGAGGGCAACGCAATCCGAATATGTGAGAATGCTCCCCATCGCAGGCTCCCACGGCGATCCACTGAAGCACTGGTGTTGACTTGGTAGATGTGGACATAGAGATCAGACTTCAAAAGCTTGTACAAGAAGCCGTCGTCAACGCCGCCCTTTGTTTTGAAGACGGTGTACATCGGGCTGATGACGGCAACATCGCACACGTTCTGGTAACCAATGGAACCCTCCTCAATGTGATTTGTTGCATATGCGAAGTGGTTCCTACGCACAATCTTGTAAGTCGAGAGATCGTCGCTGAAGATTTGCTTGCCAAAGTAGGTCAGCGAGTCAACGAGACCGTCATACTTGGTGCAGGACAACACTTGATGATCCGTACCATCGGCGTTCCTCTCGGAGACCTCTTTGGCAACCTTCTCAAGACGGACATACTTCCAGTCCTTGGGATAGTTGCCGTATCGTGTCGAGAACGTCTCTTGGGATTTCACAAACTCCTTGAACCGCACTTTGCCGGTGAGAAGCTGCTGCATGAGGGCTTGTTTGCGTTTCTGCTTGGCGGCGATCAGCTTCTCGGTCAATTCAATCGCCCGATCCCACGTCGAAAGAATGGCGGCGATCTTCTGCTGTTCGGGAAGGGGCGGAACAGGCACCCATACTTTCCTAAACGCCCCCATTGAAATCTTCTGCATGCTACCGCTGGTGCCAGTGGCGATAGCGTGTATCCCCCGCCGCACAGGACGAGCAGCAAATAGATACTGCATCCAAACAGGATCGCAATCGGGTTCGGTCTCAATGACCCATAGCAAGTCTGGAACGTGGAGCCGTGGATAGTCTTGGCGAATGCAGGTGCAGGCTCCAACAAGCTCGCTCGTGTTTGACCGACTAATCAAAAGCGTACCCTGCCGAACAGCCGGACCGACTCGCCCTAGCTCTTCTGGCTTTATCGCTTTGTTCTCCTGAGGAAAGAAACGACCTTGCGAAACCGCACTTAACTTCAGAACCCCTGCTTGTTCACCGAAAGCAGGCGTGTCGAAACCATTTACGCTTATCCCAGCCGACATATCGGCAACGATGTCACTAATCGTTTTTAGGTTCCACGACTTTGGGATCGGCTCATCGTACCTCATTAGTGTCCCAACTCCTTCAGATACCCCTGCATCTGCTCTTGGACTTGGGCTAACTCGGTGTCCAGTGCGTCGATCTCGTCCTGCACCGCCCGGATGTCGATCTCCTCCTCTTCCTCGAACGTGTCCACGTAGCGGGGAATGTTCAGGTTGAAGTCGTTTTCTTTGATCTCATCGAAGTCGGCGACGTAGGCGTACTTATCCACGCACTCCCGTGCCATGTACGTGGCGATGATCTTTTCCAAGTGTTCGTCCGACAACGACACCTGATTCTTGCCGTCCACATACTCCCGGCTGGCGTCGATGAAGACGACCGTCTTGTCGGGCTTCTGCTTGCGGAAGACGAGAATCGCGGCGGGGATGCCGGTGCCAAAGAACAGGTTGGCCGGAAGGCCGATCACCGCATCGAGCAGGTTCTCTTCGATGAGTTGCTGTCTGATCTTCCCTTCGGTCGAGCCTCGGAACAGAACGCCATGCGGCACGACCACGCCGACCCGTCCACTGGTCTCGGTGATCGTCTCGATCATGTGCGAGATGAAGGCGAAGTCTCCTTTACTCTTGGGTGGCACGCCTCGGTGAAAGCGGTTGTAATGATCGGCACCCGCTTCGTCGGCTCCCCATTTGTCGAGCGAAAACGGCGGATTGGCGACGACCACTTCAAACTTCATCAGCCGGTCATCAGAAAGGAGCTTGGGGTTGCGGATCGTGTCACCCCATTCGATGCGGGCGTTGTCCATGCCATGCAGGAACATGTTCATCTTAGCGAGTGCCCACGTCGCCCCGATGTTCTCCTGCCCCCATAGCGAAAAATCCTTCGAGCCAACTTGCTGACCGCACTTGATGAGCAGCGACCCGGACCCGCACGCCGGATCGCAAATGCGTTCACCCGGCTGCGGATCGACCAGCCGGGCGATCAGTTGCGAGACTTCGGGAGGCGTATAGAACTCGCCAGCCTTCTTTCCGGCGTTCGCGGCGAACTTGCCGATCAAATACTCGTAGGCATTGCCGATGACATCCATCGTCCCGACCCGGCTGGGCCGCAGATCGAGCCGGGGATCGCTGAAATCTTCCAGCAGCGACTTGAGCCGATTGTTCCGCTCCTTTGTCTGACCGAGACTGGCTTCCGAGTTGAAATCGATGTTGCGGAAGACCCCTTCCAGCTTTTCCTTGTTGGAGTCTTCGATCTCGTCGAGGGCCGTGTTGATCACCTCGCCGATGTTGGCGGCATTCCGCTGCTCGTACAACGCCGTGAACGTGCAGTGAGCAGGCAACACGAACCGCTCGCGTTTCAGCCGCCGTTCGATCCGCTCCTTGGCGGTCTTGCTCTTGGGGTCGCCGTACTCTTCGACCAGTTTGGCGTAATGATCCTGCCAGACATCGGAGATGTACTTCACGAACAACATCACGAGGATGTAGTTCTTGTACTCCGAAGGATCGACGGCTCCCCGGAAGGTATCGCACGCCTTCCAGAGTATGCCGTTGATCTCGGACTGCGAGACCGTCGCCGCTTGTTTGCCGTTTCCGTTCGCCATCGGTGTTCCTGTAGAGTCCTTCAGCCCCGGCCATTCTTGGCTATTGAATCCCCCTACAGTAAGGAAATCGTGGCATCCCGACAATCGAGGCACGAAGGCGAGGCAGTGAAGACCTCGACCGGGGACAGGCATCTTTCGACCTCGACCGGGACAGCCGTCTATCTGAGACCTTAAGAGAAAACCCGTCTCTCTCGGCGGGCTCTTTGCCTGCGGTCGCGACATTGGATGGGCGTCGCCGGGCACTTGTCCCCGGGCACTTGCAGGAACTCAAAGGAAGCCACTTCCTGTTCGACAACGAGGAGATTTCTTGCTATAAGGGAACTCCCTCAACTGGATAGGCGGTCACGCACACTATCCGAAGTTCAATCGAAAACAGAGTTCATCGGGAGTTACCTACATGACCGCCAACGGCAAGATTCTCTGCTCATCCCGTGCTCGACGCGGACGCAGTGCGCAGTTGATGCGAAAGGCCAAACTGCGACGACTAATCTTTGAGCAGTTCGAACCACGCTTGTTGTTAGCCGCCAGTTGGCAGAATCCCGGCCAGCCGCTGGACGTGAATGACGATTTGCGGATCTCTCCGCTGGACGTCTTGATTGGGGCGAACGCATTGAATGAGCAAGGCTCGCGTACACTCGGCAGCCCCGATCCCCATGGTCCCGATTTCTACTACGACGTGAATGGCGACGGTTCGCATTCACCGCTAGATGTACTGTTGGTCGTGAACGCGGTGAATGCCGCCCGCCCGCTTCCCTTAGTGCGACTGCTGAACGATACCGCTCGCGACGGAGCGACCAATCGTGATGTGGTGACTCGCGATCCGCGTCTCGAAGGCTTTGTCGCGTTTACGGGCGGAATGACATCCGTCGATATTCAAGTCAACGAGGGACCCATTCAATCGCTCACGTTCTCGACGACCGAGCATTTCGTGTTTGATCCGGGTCTGGCCTTGGATGGCAGTGCCGACGGAGAGCATACGGTGCGCGTGCGTCGTAGTACCGCCGTGAACTCCGACGACGATGTGACACTGACCTTCACGCTGGATACCACCGCACCGACCACGCCGACGCTCGACCTCGATCCGCTGTTCGACTCGCCACCGTTAGGCGATCGCACGACCACGTTGGACAATGTCTCGCTGGTCGGGCAGACATCGGCCGGAGCCACTGTACAACTGGTCGAAACCAGTTCGACCGCCACGGCCGATGCGCAAGGCCGATTCGCGTTCGCCGATGTGACTTTAGTCGCGGGCGCGAACGTCTTCACCGTTGCGGCCACCGACGCGGCGGGTAACACCAGCCAGTCGAGCAACACCATCACACGCGGCACGAGCGGCACGGGTGTCGATGACACACCGCCGACCATCACCTTGGACTCGCCGGCGCAAGACTTTCGTACAAACTCGAATATCACGATCACGGGGCAAGTGACCGACAATGCCTCGGGCGCCGAGACCTTGCTGGCTCAAGTCGACTTGAACGATGTCGTGCAAGTCCCGTTTGATAGCGAGGGACGATTCACTTTTACCACGTCGCTGCCGCTGACCGGGGCCGCCGACGGTCAGCACTTGATCCGTTTTCGCGCGACCGATAGTGCGGGTAATCTCTCGCCACTGATCAGCTTGAGTTGGCGACTCGATACGACACCACCAACCGTTTCCAGCGAAGCCACCGGGACGGGTCTCGACGCAACTCAGCTCGTTCGCGCTCGACTTCAGCGAACCAATGAGCAACGCGGCGTTCGATGCCGCAAACTACACGCTGGTCGCAACGGCCGGCGCAGCGACGGGACAACCGCTTGCGATCGCTGCCGTTACGCGCGAATCCGATCAAGTCGCGCGGATCGTGCTCGCCGCATCGCTGGAAAATACCAGCTATCGGTTGACGCTGGGCACGGGCGTTGTCGATCTGGCCGGTAATCGAGCCACGCCAACTCAATTCGACTTCACCATCCTGCAGCCCACGCGTCTTTCGGAACTGTCCCCTGCTGAAGGTGAAGCGATGGTCAGCACGACGCGCGAAACCATCATCCGCTTCGACAATCCGATCGACCCGGCGACAATTACCGCCGATTCGTTCTATCTGATCGCCAACAGCGAGCGCGTGCCGGGCCGAATTCGAGTCTCCTCGACGGAGCGCTTCGCCACCTTCTTCTACGACGAACCCCTTCCCGCGTCGACTGCCGTGCGCGTGATGGTGAACGGCAATCTGATCATGGGCCGCGATGGGATGCCTGTCGACGCCAACAACAACGGCACGCCGGGCGGAATAAAACAGGCCGAGTTCCGCACATTGCCGCTGACGCTGATCCCCGGCACGCAGGTCTGGGGTTACATCTACGACTCGTACAACAAAGTACCGACCGAGCACTTGCCGATCGAGGTCCCGACAGGCGATCCGCACTTTGATCCGTTCGGCACGGGCGAGATGACGATTCCGTTTCGCCGTGCTGAGTTCTTTCCCGGCACGGGAACCGACGTCGATGATCCACGGCTGCACCCGAACAAGGTCAGTAGCTTTATCGACGCCAGCATGGTTTACGGCAGCGACGACGGGGTGGCCCGAGCGCTGCGGCGGATTGATGGTTCGGGCAAGCTGAAGATTAGTGCAGGCGACTTGCTGCCGGTCAATGATTTGGCGACGTTCCCGAACGGCCCGTTGCCCAATGACAACAGCGGGCCTTTTCCTGCCGACCAGTTGTTCGTGGCCGGTGACGTTCGGACTTCCGAGAACCCGCTGCTATCCGCCATCCACACACTGTTCGTGCGGGAACACAACCGCAAGGCCGACGAGATCAAGGCGGCGCACTCGAACTGGAGCGACGAGGAGATTTATCAGGAAGCGCGCCGCTGGGTCGGCGCGTTGATCCAGCAGATCACTTACCAAGAGTTCCTGCCGGCGATGGTCGGCCCGAACTCGCTGCCCGCCTACAGCGGATATCAAGCGAACGTCGATCCAGGCGTGAGCTCGCTGTTCTCCGCCGCGGCGTTCCGGGTGGGGCACACGCTGCAAACCAACGAGATTGCTCGACTGGACGAGCAGGGCGAAAGCCTGCCGGGCGGAGCACTCACGCTGCGCGACGTGTTCTTTAACCCGAATCCACTGAAGACCGACGGCCTGGACCCTTACCTGCGCGGGTTGATTGCGACGCCGGCGCAGCAAGTCGATATGGAAGTGCTAGATGACTTGCGGAACTTCCTGTTCGGCCCGCCCGGCGCGGGAGGCATGGACTTGGCGGCCATCAACATCCAACGCGGTCGCGACATGGGCTTGCCCAGCTACAACCAGGCACGCCGCGATATGGGCTTGCCTGCTGTCACTTCGTTCGATGAGATCACATCGAACGCGACCATCGCCGCCGGTTTGCAGTCGGTGTATGGCGACGTGGAAGAGATCGACCTGTGGGTAGGCGGCTTGGCCGAGGATCATGTGGCGGGCGGAACGGTCGGCCCGTTGTTCGCGGCCATCATCATGGACCAGTTCGGTCGTTCGCGTGACGGAGATCGCTTTTGGTATGAGAATGGCCAGTTTTCCGCGACTGAGTTGGCGGAACTGCGCGGCACTTCGCTGACCGATGTCTTGCTGCGTAATACCGAGTTAGTAAACCTACCAACCAGCGTCTTCACCACGGGCGTTATCCACAACGGCCCGGCCGCGGGCGGCACTGCGGGCGTAACGGCGGAGCTTCGCAGCTTCGACGGGTACGGCAACAACGCGGCGAGTCCTCGACTGGGCCGAGCCGGGGAGCCGCTCGTGGTGAATTACACCGTCGACTACGGCGACGGGATCAGCACGCCGGCGGGTGCCGATCGACCGAACGCCCGCGTTATCAGCAACGCGCTCCTGTCGCAGACCGACATGATTTCCAACGCAATGGGCATCACGCAAATGTTCGTGACCTGGGGCCAGTTCCTGGATCACGATCTAAGCCTAACGCCATCGCAATCGCTAACCGGCACCGACATTCCGGTGATCAACGCCACGATCTCACTTGACGCCTTGCCCAACATCTCGGCAACCACAGACAAATTCGGCTACTTCGCCCTCACCAGCCCCAACGGCCTGCCCGCTCCCGACTTCTTCGTCCACATCGACGGCAGCACGGCGATGAACGCCCCAGCGGGGACGGCCTATGCGACGCTGGGTAAACCGTTTCATAGCGTCCCCGGCCAGTCGATGCCGTTGAAAAAGGGCGCGATGGCCTTCGCCATCTACTTGCCCCCAATGTCGATGAGCGACGTAGTGCCCCTCGATCCCGTCGCCGACACCGAAGTCGGCTTCGGCCCCGCCGCTCAAGACCAAATTCGCCGCATGTTCGCCGACGATCCGGCAAAGGCGCAGATGATTATCGACACGATGAAAGTGACTTATCCGGCGGGATCGGCCCAAGATGAGAATGGCGTCGCGGCTACGCAAGCCACCATTATCCCTGTTGAACCCGGCCGCCTCCCCGCGCCGCTGCCCTTGGGTGCCGAACCCAGCCTAGTCGTTTCCATCCAGGCCGGCACTGCCGCCGGTTTCAACCTAGCTGGCGGCAGCACCAGTTTCGACACACCAGCACCGGTTAGCTTTCCGAATCTCGAAGGACTTCTTCCAGGCGATAACAGTCTAATTTGGTCTTTCGATCATGATGCCGGCAAGTGGATCGATGTGGGAATAGGCGTGGTAACAGCCGACGGGCTGCGGATAGTCTCTAGTTCACACGTCGGGATTCTGGCTCCTGGTTGGCACTTTGTGCAATCTGGCGCGACTGATACGGGGTGTGCCGGTACATCATGCTGCAAATCAAATGACCCGGACTGTGACAGGGTGAAGTTCAGTGCTGGGATCGGAATCCGAGGTTCACTTCAACTTAAGTTACAAGGTGATGCCGTGACAGTTGACTTGCCTGGCCAACCACCAATTGTCTTAGGAGATCCGGATCGACGTATTCGCATGACTGATCCAATACCGTTCGACAGCGAACAACACAGTATCAGCCGCTGGGTTAAGGCAAGATATGCTTCTATTTTGCGCCCATTTACATTCAATGCAGAATTGATAGGAGTTAATGTCCGAGTTGGGGCATCTGTGGGTGGATTCCGCGTCAAGATAGGTCTGGAAGGAAAAAAAGACGACCCATTTATAAAAATTAACAAAAATATTCTTCCGTTTGAAGGTGATGTGTTCGTAGAAGCGAGGGCCACCGGACTCGTGTGTCAGATTCCGATGGTCGGCAAATACATATGCACACCTCAAAGGGCAAAGAGGTCGGTTGACGAGCTATTCGTGGTCCCTGCAATCCTTGACGGAATACCGAGCTTCATACCGCTTGATCGACCATTGCAGGAAGATGTTGATTTAACTACTGAGCTGTTGTTTGCGGTAGTACAAGGTGAAGCGGAGTTTCATGTGGGTCTTCCCGCGTTTTTTGTTGAAGGACCGCCACCCATGACAATCACGACCGAAATGGGGGAAAGCGAAGGTGACACTTCGGACTCAACTACACCTAATGACCTGTATGAAGATGAAGCGATCGTCTATCGTTATATATTACCTAATGGAGTATCTATTTCGGGCGTTGCGCAACGTGGCAGCGTGTTTTCGCAAAACTTGCCTAGGAACACCGATTTTGAGTTATATGCATACGGGCTTGAGTCCGGTCGCGTCGCATCACTTTATTCAAATTCGCAAGATCTAAATAATCCAAGTTATTCGTATCTCGAAATGGAGGTGCCTAATTCGGCGGAGCCGGATGATGATGGCGATGGATTGGTTTTTACAGCAGAACTGGCATTGGGAACGTCTCCAGATCTTGCGGATACGGATGGCGACGGAATTAGTGACCTGGAGGCGATAAGGCAAGGTCTCAATCCTCTCGGCGGACTCGCTTTTCCCACTGGCATCATCGCCAGTTTATCTCTACCTGGCGATGTAAGGGAGGTTGTGATCGAAGGTGGAACGGGTAGTAACGCAGAACGGCTTGCTTATGTGGCAACTGGCTCGCGCGGTTTGGTAGCGGTGAATGTCACGCAGTTCAATAGCCCGATCGTTCTCGGCCAACTAGATCTCAACGGCGACGCTCAGGATGTGGCTGTTGATGCGATTTCGTCCGTTGCCATCCTGGCGGCAGGTGAGGGCGGGCTGCATTTTGTCGATGTCTCGGATCCGATGATGCCGAAGCGGGTGCGGACGGCGAGTGTGAATGCGACACAGGTTGAGTTGCTCGATGGCGTGGCGTATGCCGCGGCGGGCAGCCGGATTCAAGGCTACGATCCGGTGTCAGGCGATTTGCTTTCGACGCTGATCGTGCCGGGCAGTGGGATCATCACGGAGCTGACCCATGAGGGGAACTTCCTGTACGCAATGGATGTGGATTTGAAATTGCACGTCCTGGAAGTGAGCCGCTTTCGGGTCGAGAAACGTGGTGAAGTTGCATTGCCCCAAGGTGGCGGCAAGATGTCTGTTGACGACGGTGTCGTCTACATCGGTGCCCAACCGAGCCAATTCATCGGTGGATTCGTCACCGTGGATGTCAGCGAACCGGCCAATCCAACGATCATTAGCGGGTCGGACATTGTCGATCCTTTCATCGTTCCAGGACAAGCCATCGTGCCTAACGGTTCGGGCTTGGGACTGGCCGTCGGACGCGTTGGTCGGACAGCCAGCGAACCCGTGGTCAGCATTGTCGATCTGAGCGACCCGGACGTAACCGACAACTATTTAACGCAGTTCAACCTTTCCGCGATTCCCCACAGCGTTGCCATCGCTTCCGGCATCGGGTACATCGCGAATGGGACGGGCGGACTGGTCGTCGTGAACTACGTGCCGTTCGACAATCGCGGTCAATCGCCCACGGTGACGGCAACCGGGCCGGCGGGAACGACTGTGCAAGAAGGGAGCTTCGTTTCGATTCGAACCCGCGTGACCGACGATGTGCAGGTGCGTGATGTCGAGCTGCTGATGAATGGCGTGGTGGTCGCGCGGGATGTGTCGGCGCCGTGGGATTTACGAGCGGTCACGCCGTCGCTGGCTTCGGGCGCGACGAATGTCACGTTCCAAGTCCGCGCTACCGACACGGGCGGCAACGTAGGGCTTTCGGAAGTGTTGACCTACGCGCTCACACCCGACATCACGCCGCCCGAGATCATTGGTTCGTCGCCAGCCGACAATGGCGCGGGATTCCGAGTGAGTGCGGTCACGTTGCGGTTTGACGAGCCGATCGATACCACGCGACTCACCCTGTCTGGTTTCACGCTCACAAATCTCGGCGCGAATTTCCTGCCCGGTGGAGGCGATGATACGCCGGTCGCACTCGACCGCGTGGAAGCCCTCTCGCCGCAACGAATCGTGATCTACACCGCACAGCCGCTGGGCGAAGGCCGTTATCGGCTAACCGGCGACGCCTCCGTGATCTCGGACGTGGCGGGCAATCAAGTCGCCGCTCCGATCGGAATTACATTCACGAGCTTCGACTTGGACGAAGAGAACGCGGTCGCCTGGATTTCCGACAGCGATGGCGATTGGAACCAACCCGGCAACTGGAGCACCGGCCAAGTCCCCGGCCCCAACGACGCGGTGATCATCGACCGCAAGACGGCCAACCCCACGATCACGCTCCCCAGCGGCGACATCCGCATCCGCAGTCTCGTCTCGCGCGAGGAATTCGTCATGAACGGCGGTTCGCTGACCGTGACCGGGCCATCTGAAATCCAAGCCCGCTTCGAGATCGGCAATGGCTCGACGCTCACCGCCAACGGCCGAAACGCGCTGTTCATTGCCAGCGGGGACACCAAAATCGATGGAGCAAGCTTTCACGCACTCGCCGGTGGTGTAATCGCACTGCCGCAGGCGACCACTTATCAGCATACAGCGACGGCAGCCGATCGCGTCATTTTCCGAGCTTCCGGGACGGGAAGCGTTTTGAACTTGGGCAACGTCCGTTCGGTGACCGGCGGCGACACGCGGTACGACCATATCTTGATCGAAGCCCTGAGCGGCGGGCGGATCGACTTGCACAGCGTCACCGACGTTGTCGACCCGACGACCGGAGACACGCGAGGTCGATC
>JBGTHH010000722.1:0-5753 GCA_041746275.1 Pirellulaceae bacterium
TCCGCACGCACGTTGTGATCGCGCAGCTTTGCGCTGTTTGTGGTCTTTTGGCAACGTCCCATGTTGAAAATTCGCCACATGTTCACAAACACGTGGTAGGGTTTCGCAGGCAACCAAAGTCTCGTAGCGCGGGTCGAGTGCCCTGTGGCCACTTCGCCCCCGTCGCCGCGCGAACCGAGTTGAGAACGCATGATGTCCGCGAAGTCCAAATTCCGATTGCTCCTCGCCACGGCGACCCTGATGGGGTTGGCCTTGAGTGGCTGCTCGAGTATTCGCGTTCCGGCGATCGATCCGACCGGAGAACGCATCTTCGCTCCCGGACACACGTACACGACACTCGAATCACCCTGCCAAGCGTTTCAGCTCACCTCGTGCTTGCCGCGTCCTGCGTATGGCGAGCCCAGCCCAGTTCCCGCTTGTCCGACACACGCGACGACGGGCGTGATCGGGACGATCCCCGTGCAACCACTTCCCGCGACTCGGCTGGCGGCGCCCAATGTGCCAGATCGCTTACTCCTCACGCCGGCCAAAATCGTCGCTCCCGTGGGCAGCGAAGTCGTGCTCCTCGCGGGGCTGTGTGGCTCGGACGGGCACTATCTCACGAAACAGCCCATTGAATGGCTGTTATCTCAGGAGAGCGTCGGGCACTTTGTCGATGTCGGCGAGAGTGATCATCCCACGCTGGCGCATCTGTTGCACAAGACGCCGGAGAAACGCAGCAGCAACTTTGCCGTTTCCCGTACCTCGACACACGCGCGGACGATCACGCGCGGCACTCCCGCCACGACGGACGACATTTGGCTCCAAAAGGGGCAGACCTGGGTGACACTGACCGCGGCGAGCGAAGGGACCAGCCATGTGACGGCCGTGGCGCCCGAGGCGACCAATTGGGAACAGCGGCGACAGACCGCGACGATCCATTGGGTTGACGCTCAATGGATGCTGCCCGCGCCTGCCGTGGTTCGCGCGGGTCAGTCGCATGTGCTGACCACGACGATCACGCGCAGCAGTTCGATCGCGCCCGCGCCCGGTTGGCAAGTGAAGTACGAAATCGTCGGCGGTCCCGCAGCGGGCTTTGGGCCCGAACGCGCTCAAAGCTTACAGATCGTGACCGACGCCAACGGCAAAGCGCCGGTTTCAGTTCAACCGCTCGGCAACGAACCGGGCGTCACGCAGATCCGCATCGAGATCCTGTCGCCAGCCCTGAGCGGTGTGACGGGACAGGCAGTCGCGATTGGACAGGGAACGACCACCATCACGTGGAGCGCCGCAGGATTGGCGGTGCGCATCGTTGGGCCATCCATGGGTGCCATTGATTCGACACTCGACTATCAGATCATCGTTACCAACCCTGGCGACCTGCCGACCGAGAATGTGGTGGTGACGGCCGAGGTTCCCCCGTTGTTGCGAGTGATCGGCAGTCAAGAAGGCGTGGTTGGAGCCAATGTCGAATGGGGGCTCGATCGACTCGCACCGCGTGGCACCCAACAATTCAACTTGCAATGCCGAGCGATGGCCAGTGGCGACGTGCGACTATTCGCCCGCGCGGCGGCAACCGGCATCACATCAGAGCGAGCTCGGTTCGATACGCAGATTGTCGCGTCGGCCTTGCGGTTGACCATGGACTTGGCCGGAGGCATCGATCCGAATCAGATCAAGGTGGGCGATCAAGTGAGTTTCAACGTTGGGATTACGAACACCAGCAACGTGCCCTTGACGAATGTACGGCTTCGAGATGTTTACTCCCCAGGTCTGCAGGAGGCACATGGTGAACCGAGTCCGATCATTAAGAGCATGGGCAATTTGGCTCCCGGGGCCAGCCAGCAAGTTGGGATCACGTTTGTCGTCAGGCAGCCCGGCGAGTTGTGTCATACGTTGGAAGCCACGGCCGACGGTGGCCACACCACTTCCTTGCAGCGTTGCATCCGAGCTGGTGCGCCGCGTTATGAGTTGACATTGGATCTGCGTGGTCCTGAGGAAGTGCTCACAAATGCCGCGGCCAATTACGAGATTGTGGTCAAGAATTCCGGCGAAGGTGAACTGACCGGCGTACGCATCGTGTACCGCGCGGATCAAGCGTTGTTGCCGAAGCTCGCGACGGATGGTTACGTCATCGAAGCGGGAGCGTTGGTCTGGACTATTCCAGCGCTCGCGGCCAACGAAACTCAACTCCGCACTGTCCGTTGTGAAGGGGTCGCCGCCACGAACGTCGCCGAAACGCGCGTCTCGGTGGGGACCGACCAAGGACTGACTCAGGCCAAGCGGATGAACACGGCCATCCGGCAGGCTGCGGCCTCGGGAGTCGCTCCACCCGGACCCGCACGGCCCGAGCCGCGAGTTGTCGAGACCGTCCCGCAAACAAACCCAGCTCCCGTCGACGGCAACTTGGTCGTTACCGTGGCGGACACGGCCGATCCGATCCGCGTCGGCGAGTCGACGGTATATATCATCGAAGTTCAAAACAACCGCCAAGTCTCCGACAAGAATGTGCAGATCTCGCTCTTCTTGTCGGCCGGTGCCAAGTTCGTCACGCTTTCCGATAGCAAGGGCGTGCCTGTCGAAGGCATGAGTGTACGACCGGATGGACTCGCGGTATCCTTGCCCCCCATCAAGGAACTGCGTCCAGGTGAGAAATTTCCTCCGCTGCGGATGCAGGTGGAAGGTCGTGCCGCCGGCGTGTTGAAGCTGGATGTGGAAGTGACGAGCAATCTCTCTGGTAACGTACCCGTGACCGCGTCGCATGAAACCGTTGTGGCCGCCAACCGATGATGACGCGAAGATTTGTGATCTTGCGACATGAACCGGGCTCGGCCGGCCCCCGCGACCTGCACTGGGATTTGCTGTTGGAACTGGACGGGCAGCTTCGCACTTGGGCTTTGGAACGTGAGCCGACTTTGGCGACGTCGATCCCGGCCAGCGAACTCGCCCCGCATCGCGCGCTCTATCTCGATTATGAAGGCCCGGTGTCCCAAGGGCGCGGTGTCGTGAGTCGCTTCGATCGCGGAACGTTCACGCTTCACGAATCGTCAACTGACAAACTCGTGATCGATCTGGCGGGGAGCGTGCTACAGACGCGCGTCACGCTGGTGCGAACCGCTGCCGATCAACGCTGGATCGTCTCGTTTGGCACGGCCTGAGCGGTCGCGTGGAGCATCGCCGGCGCAATGCGCTCGGTATGCCCGGCCAGGTAGACCGCACCGTCGCGCAGTTCAATGGAATCGACGTAGATCTCGCGATGAGCGTAGTCTTCATGCGTCACGGGAATCGAGATCAAGGCCACGGGATCGCTATCGACTTGTCGCCAACGTAAGGAGACATTGCCGCGTTTCGCCTGAGCCGCGATGCGATCGAGGAATTGCTTCAGGGGAACGGGGAGCGAACCCGCACGCAGTTTGCTGACGCGCACGGCCAGCGTGTTCGTTTCGTCCGTCAGTCCCACATCCAATGCCAAGGAAATGATGCTGCGGAATTTTCCGTTGTCGAACTGACAGGCCATCCGAATCCCGTCAGGGGAGATCGACACGCGCGGCTCCTGCGTACCGCGAGGCAGCAGATTGGGCAGCTTGTTGGGCAGGTCCGCCTCCAACCAGCCATTGACCTGTTCTTCAGTAAAAACTGCCTCCCACGTTCCCTCTTGACGCACGTCGTTGTGCAGATCGAACACGCTCTGCTCAAGCTGACGTCCGGCCGCCTGACTATCCTCCGACTTGATTAACAAGGCTTGGTGATAGAACTCCGGCTCACGTTGCGCGGCTTGATATAAACCGAACATCGTCAGCGAGAGCAGGCCCGCGAAGACGAAGAGCGAGATCAAAAAGTAGCGAAGGAGTTTGGGCACCGGACCACTCGACGAGGGAGGTTCGAGATAAGACACGGACGGTCAGCTTCTGCTGCTGGTGCGGCGGAGAATAGTACGCTCGATGCCCGCGCCAAGTCAATGTCGATCACTGGCTACTTTGGGGGAAGGTGAGGCGAGGCGAGCCGGATTCCAAAGTCGGCGCGGCCAGCAGCCCTTCGGCACGGGCTCCGTCCGGATAAGGATGATCGCCGTAATGGTAGTAGAACGAGCCCACGTAATCGGGATACAACGCGTTCGCTTCCGTGTACATCAGCCGCACCGTTTGATCGGCGTCGTCGATGACGAATTGCTGGCATTCATCTCGGCGGAACTCGGCGACACCTCATGCCCCACAAACCTGGCTGTCCCCATTCAAGCCCCGGTCAATGCTGGGTCTCACAAGCTCGTCCCGCTCACGTTACTCGAACCCTGTTTCGACTTGACCGCTCGTGCCGCCTGCAATCGCTGCCAGGCGGGAACGCCCGCATCCCGCAATCCCCGCAGAAAGCTCAATACCCGCTCTTCGGTAACCGGCAAATTCTCCGCCGCCGAACCGGTCTCCTGGGATGCATACTACTCCAACCATCGCGGCATCCACTGCCGGTCATTGGCAGAAATCTCCACACGCCCCAGTCGTGCAGAAAAAACACGAGACATGGCAGGAACTCCTGTGAAACCGATTCACGTTTCCTACGATTCGGAATGTATAACTGTACATCCGTACTCGGGTCCACAGTTCTGCCCAAGATCTCCATTTTCCACTCCAACGGGCTGTTCCTTTTCGGTCTGAATGAATCGGGTCAGAAAACCGGTTCGAAATGCTTGAACCGGGTCAGAAAGTCGTTTCTAATACGGACCAACCTGGAAGAATTAATCGTTATGCCTCAATACCTCCCCAGCGAAGGCGAGTTGCGTATGAAATACTGCGTGTTGCCTCTTGTTTTTGTGTTTTCATTGACTACGACGGAAACATCTGCGCAGCAACGCCGCCAGAGCGCTGATACCGTCGCTCCAGCCGACGAATTGGAGGGCACCTGGGAACTCGTTGCCCACATTGCGGATGGACGGTTGATCGATGATCCACCCACCCATCTCGTAATCTCCGGCAACCGCTGGCAGACGCGAGGAGTCATCCGGGAACACTTCCCCGACCTGGTTGACATGGTCTCGGAGGACGCGAAGGAGTTTATGTGGGATCAGAAAATCCGTTACCTTGAGAACACTCCAGGCGGAGTAGACTTACATCGTCCGCAACGCCCAGTTCAGACCGACCAAGGTGAGGACATTCCGAGCATGTTCGGCCCCACGAAGCTCGCCATTTATCGCATTCGCGGCGAATTCCTGGACGTTTGCGAAGCCCAAGCGGAGTGTCCCCGACCGTCAATGTTTGAATCCACTCCCGATTCAAAGCAGATCCTGCGAGTTTATCGCCGAATGAAAGCCACCCGGACGGCTCAGGCTACTCCCGGCCCGACATTGGAAGTCGGCCAACTCTCGGGCGATGAATCTCAGATTGAAAGCATCAAGGTTGATCACGGCCGCGTCACTGTGCGGAACAATGAAATCACGGTGAAAGGCGGAGTCGTAAGAATCCGGTTGAGATAAAGTGCAGTTGCGACGGACCTGGCATAACAAAAGGTTCAACCGGAGTTGCCGATCACGGTTTCCTACATGGCAAGTTGACTGGCGGCAACCCGGTTAACCTGGTCGATATGCCGTAACCTTCACGCCAACACTATGGTGACTCCATGAAATGTCCGCATTGTGGAAAGTCCGTCAAAGGTCACGACGGAGGAACGAAAGACTTTCGCAAATTGACGCCCGCACAGCAGAAGGCCTCGATCGCTAAATCGACTCGCGACCTCAAGGAAATGCGTGCGATCTACGAACAGTCGAAACAACAAAGCACGGAGAT
>JBGTHH010000723.1:0-3767 GCA_041746275.1 Pirellulaceae bacterium
CCTGTATCCACTTGGCCACGTCTTCGCTCGTCCCACCAGCCACGGCGAGTTCGAAGTCGTGGATGATACCGGCACCGTTGGTGGCGAGGTGCGTGACGAGTCGCCGTTCGATCAAATCCATGAGGAACCGCGACAGGCCCAGCTTGATCGGATGTCCTCCCATCATGACGATAACAGGCCGACCGGCCTGTCGAGCGCCGACGATCGCTCGCGTCAGCTCAGCAAATTCAGGATGTGGAAACGATGCCTTTGGTCGAGCCAGCGGCAACAACTGTTCGACCGTCATATCATGCCCGCGTTCGGCCAATCGTCGGAGTTCCAATCGACTGCGATTGAACAGAGGATATCGACTCATCTCGGCACCCTGACCTCCTCTATTCCACGAGTTGTCCAACCTTTGGATGCTTACTTGCAAATCTTGGCTACGATTTCGACCCGTCCCGCTTCTCGATGGCCGAGAAATACAAGATTTCTATCTAGATCACCCATCCTCTCAGATTTGGTGGCTGGCACCTTTGATTCCCGCTTGCGGTACTGAAAGCGTTCCAGTAGATGATCGTGGACGAGCGAGACGCCATCTAGCAACTGCGCGCATCCCAAATTCTTTGACCCTGGTAATCCCTCGCGTTTGATCCCCCATCAACATGCTGTGTCCCCGTCTTCTTCCCGCTTATCATTCCAGTTCAAATGACAAGACTGGACAGTCGATGCCTACCGACGAGGCACGCCCGAGTTGAATGAGAATATACGGGCTCCATCTACCACGGAGATGCATTCGATACCGATTGAGTCGTGTGTGCAGTGGAAGAGATACAGAAGGTCTTCTTTCACTCGAAATTCCGTGAACCACTCACCTCCTTTGAAGTGATTCGCCCAATAGGAATCCATGGTGGATCGCCAAAGGACGGCCGGATGGCCCTTGCTTCCGCGAGTCACCATACAGATCAGCTCGCCCTGGCCAGGGCCATCTCCGGGTGCAGCGATGACGGCTCGGTCCCCAATTGCGATACCCGTCACCGAAAGGCGACCCCTCCGTTCACGTTCACTTTTCAATTGATTTACTACGGCGTCGGGCAAGTGAGCCACGGCATCGCGTCCTTCATACGCCTCGCGTCCAACGAATGTGGCATATGGAATTAGTCCGTCCCCATCAAGAGTTAGGGATACTCGTGGCAATGCAGATCGTCCCCGCCCCATCTGGTAAGCTAAGTCACCGTTTGGCCTGTCATATGGTGAATACACTCCGGACGAAAGAAACAATGTTGCTCCCCACCGAGTGTGTTGAGCCGACAAAAGATTCTGTGTCCACGCATCTGGTGTTGGAACTCTAAGCCGTCCTTCCACGAAACCCAAGAACTCGCGAGATAGAGTGGATGGAATGTCAACGATGGCTGCTGCCCGATCTGGGCCGACGAACTTTGCGGCCATTTGAACTTCAAGCCTCCGCCAAGCGGCGCAGAATGCGATGGAGTTATCTTCGTCAAAACAGAGCCTCTGAATATCTTGTACCGAGGCTTCCGCAAACAGACGCTGTGCGGCAGCCCCTTTGGGCGTGCCAGTTCTGGCACCGAGAAAATCAGCGCGTAGCTCCGCTAGAGCAGGAGCAGCATCGCCAGCGTCGATAGTACAACACAGATTGGCTAAGACCAGCGTTAAGAGAATCGCTTGCGCGAACCGTGAATCAAAAGGCAATATGCGAGACATACTCAGACCTTCCTTTGTTTTCCAGTTAATGATTCGCCTAATCTTGCGTGCCGCCATTCTGGCCAGAAGTTACGGGCGAGCACTGGCTGACGCCCACTTTTCGTCGCAGCAACAGTTCCAATACATCGAAAACATGCGACCTGCAGGTCCATCTGCTGGAGCTCTTTTCCAAAACTCAGGCTCGACTTCTACCCGTGCAAGGATACCAGAAGTAGTCTCACAGGGAGTACCTTGGGCAACGGGTCCGCTCGGCTGGGTCGATACCTCCGTAAGATCAATCTCGCCCGGTTGTCGAGGCATTCCAGACGGGGCGATACAGTAGAATCTCACTTTTCCCGATTGGCGATAGTGGCCTCGTCCGGGTACCACCGTTGGCTTAAAACCGGCTGTGTCCTTTACTCGGAGTGTAGGCGTGAAACCAGGTACGGTCGAGCCAGATAGTGGCTTCTGCACGGGCCATGCTTCCCAATACTTGATGTCGGCATGATAACACGCAGCATGTTGATCGCAGTCGCAGACCATGCAGTGAACTTGCACCTCTTGAATAAAGAACCCCAACGATCCTCGACATGGCCACTTCGTCAGCCTAAACCACCAAGGCACCGATGCAGAAAGATTCGTGCAACTCGGCCGATCCCTCCGTGGCGTTGAACGAATTACGTCAATTTTCTCTCCGGATGGATCTACAAAACTTGCTGGGTTATTCCGGACATAGAGATATATGTTGAGCCCATCAGCAAATCCAATTGGATCTCGGAATAAGAAGCGACCAAGTATCGGGACGTAGTAGCGTGCTCGATAATAATATACCAGTATTTCGAGATCGATTCTTCTCCCCGTGAACGAGTACGAATTGTCTACGGCGCTCGTCGCTCGACTCTTGAAGATCATATCCATGAACGATATGTCGCCATACGCCGTGTAACGATAGCGTTCAACTGCATCACCACTCGGATCGACAACCGCAGCGACATTCCAATTGGCGTCCTGCAACGCATACAACCTTTCATTGAGCGTGCCGTCGTCGTTCTCGTCGCGGTCGCGGAGGATCAGTTGGTCAATGTACTCTGGACCCCAAACATACTGGCGTTCGGGGGTCGTGGAAGAGTCGAGGCGTTCTTCGAGAGATTGCCATTGAGCCGAGTAGATGAAGTGGCGGACCGTGGAATCGATGGTCTTGGTCACGCGGCGTTTGAGGGCGTCGTAGGCGTATTGGGCGATGGTGGTTAGGACTTCTTCGACCTTGACCATCCGGTTCCAGGGGTCGTAGGTGCAGGTGAAGCCGACGGTCGGGTCGGCGGGCTTGGGAACGACGACCATGTTGCCGTTGCGGTCGTAAGCCGGCGTTATCCAGGAAGGACCGGTGGTTTCTGAAATGTCGGTGATCTCGTTCACCCGGTTGACTTCCCGGTCCTGGTCCAGATCGGTCGTGCCGCTGGTTTTCTGCACGAAGTTGGACCAGTTGCCGAGTGGATCGAGAGTCCAGTCTTCTTCGTTGGCGGGGGTGCCAGTGATGGCGGTTTTGCCGGGGTTCAGGTCGCCGCGGTCGAAGTTTTGGAGACGATGCAGGCCGTCGTAGGTGTAGAACTCGTCGAAGTCCTTGCCGTTGTTGGCGGCGACAACGTTTTCTTTCCAGATTCGGTTGCTTGCGCGGTCGTAACCATACTTGTAACGGTCGACGTCGGCGGACGAACCGTAATCATACCAACGCTGATCGACGATGCGATCGAAACGGTCCAGGCCCGCGTATACGCCGCTGGTGCCTCCGAACAGGTCGAGCTTCACATCCGGTTCTTCGTAGTCTTGAACGACCACCGTACCGAGTCCCAGATAGGTGTAGGAAGCCAACACGTCGCCCGGTGAACCGCTGTTGTCGTCGTTGATCGCGTCGAGTCGATTCAAGACGTCAGCGGCGCTTTCCGTCGAGCCGTAGGTGTAGTGTACCAAACGTCCGTTGGGATAGCGAAGCAAAGTGGGACGCAGGCCATTGACGATCTCACCGTTCAACGCCGTCTCGTCGTATTCGTAACCGACGTACGGCGTGTTGCCGTCCTTCGCCCCGC
>JBGTHH010000724.1:0-3129 GCA_041746275.1 Pirellulaceae bacterium
GTTGAACAGCCCCTGGGCGTTATGGGTTCACGACGAACAACTGTATATCGCCATGGCGGGACCACATCAGATTTGGAAGATGCCGCTCGACGAATCCGAGATCGGTCCCTTTGCCGGGAACGGTCGCGAGGATATCGTCGACGGCAAGTTGCTGCCGCCCACACCGTATGACACGGGTTATTCATCGTTCGCTCAACCGAGTGGACTCACGTCCGACGGCGAGTGGCTCTTTGTGGCTGATAGCGAAGGCAGTTCCATCCGCGCGGTCCCCTTTGATCCGTCGCGGGAAGTGCGAACCGTGGTCGGGACGGCACACTTACCGTTGGGTCGTTTGTTCCAGTTTGGAGATGTGGACGGTAAGAAGGACAAAGTGCGTCTGCAACATAGCCTGGGCGTTGCGTACCACGATGGCCAGATTTATGTGGCCGATACTTATAACAACAAGATCAAGGTAGTCGATGCCGCCACAGGTAGCACGAAGACTCTGGCTGGAACGGGAGAACCTGGGTTCGCCGATAAACCTGCCCAGTTTGACGAGCCTGCGGGCCTGAGCGTCGCGAACGGCGTTCTTTACGTGGCTGACACGAACAATCATTTGATTCGCACGATCGATTTGGCGACCGGGAACGTCGGTACACTCGAGGTCGATGGATTGACTCCACCAACTCCACCGGAGGTTGTCCGCCGAGCCGATTTTTCGGACGCCGAACAAGTAATGCTTGCCGCGGCGCATGTTCGGCCTGAAAACGGGATGGTCCGGATGCGGGTCGAATTCGAGCTTCCTGACGGCTGGAAGATCAACGAATTGGCTCCCGCCAGTTACTGGGTATTCTTCGCTGAAGGAAACGGCCCCATCGACCGAAGTGCGGCCGGACAGCAGCCACTCACCCAACCTGCCGCGACATTTGATTTGTCGTTTCCCGTCGCAGGATCTGGAGAAGAGATCGTCAAGGTCGCGATGAACTACTATTACTGCCAGGACGACGGTGGCGGACTGTGCAAAATGGGGAGCGTGCAGTGGACGGTTCCCCTGCGCGTCGATGACTTGGGCGAAGCATCCATCGTGAGCCTACGGCATCGTATCGAATAGACATCGCTAGACGACCAATTCGAGACGTAACGGAGTCGCTCATGATCGACTTGATTAAACCGGGTTTCGTCCAAAGGCCATGATGGTTATGTCGTCGTTTTGAGGGCGTCCGTTCGCATGGCGGCGGACGTCTTCGAGCAACGCCTTTCCCATGGCGTCGGCCTTGGCCGGACCATTCTTCACGAACTCCAGCAGTCGGTCGCCGCCGTAGAATTCGTCGTTGAAGTTCATGGCTTCGTCGACGCCATCCGTAAAGAGCACCACCAAATCACCGGGTCGTAATTCCTTGCTCTCCGAGTCGAACGGATAGCCATCGACGACACCGATCGGCGGTCCCACCAATTCCTCGTTGAACTGCTCGACGCTGCCATCCGCGCGACGAATGATGGGTGACATGTGCCCCGCGTTGGTCAGTTTGAAGGTGTGCGTTTCCGGATCGACAATCGCCAGAATATACGTGACGAAGCGACCTTCAACCGCGCTATCGCACATGTGATCGTTGATCGCGCAGATCGCGTCTTCGAGATCGGTCACATGGCGAATCGTGCTTTGCACGCAGCTCGACATCCGAGCCATGATGAGGGCTCCCGGCACGCCCTTGCCGGCTACATCGCCAAAGGACAGGACGACCTTGCCATCGGGCAACGGGAAGACATCGAAGTAGTCTCCTCCCACCGCCTGTGCCGCATCGTAGGACGCATAGAACTCGTAACCCTCGATTTGCGGGAACTGCGTCGGCAACAGGGCTCGTTGCACGGTTTTGGCGATCTCCAGTTCGCCATCTTGTTTCATCTTTTGGGCATACGATTGCATGAGCCTCGCGTTTTCGTAGGAGAGCGCCGCTTGACCGGCGACTGTCATCAAGATCTCCAAGTCGTCCTGCCCAAACTGCCCCAAGGGATTCTGGGAGTCGATACTCAGCACGCCCAGCGGTTCGCCATTCAGTCCTAACAGCGGAACGCACATCATCGAGCGAATCTTGAGATCGGCGATCGACTGGCTACCGCTGAAGGCTTCGTCCGACGCGGCATCGGCCGACATGACTCCGCACTTGTCCGTGAGCACTTTGTTAATAATCGTGCGACTCAGTCGGACCGTCGCGTCTTCTCCGGCTCGGCGATGCTTCATGGCGCGCGAGACCATCTCGCCGCGTTCATCCTTGAGCAAGATGCAGCCGCGATCCGCGTAGGTAAAGATGCTGAACAGCGTATCGAGGATCTTGGGGAGCAGGGCATTCAGATTGACTTCGCCCGCCAAACTGTTACTGATTTCGAGCACCGCTTTCAGTTTGGCTTCGGGATTTGTATCCAAAACGCCAAAGCGGCCTTGACTGACGGTTTGTCCCGTGATGTTGGCGTCGGCTTCGGAATCGTTCTGAAAGTTGACGGTGCCGAGCAGACGCTCGTCGACGGTTGCCGCGGAGGAGAGCGGCGCGGTGGCAGTCGATGGATCACTGGCGACTGGCGGCGCGGCGACGGTCACGGCTTCTGGCTGTTCGAATCGGGCGACCGCGTCGCCAAACTGGATCATATCGTTGTGCGTCAGGGGCACCCGTGTCTTGACACCCTGCTTGTTCAAAAAAGTACCGTTGCGGCTGCCCGTGTCTTCCAGGAAGAACTGTTTGCCCTCGCCGTGAATCACGGCATGTTTGCCGGACACGCTGGCTTGGACGATGGCGATGGCACAATCCGGATGACGGCCGATCACGTTCGGGCCGGGGTTAAGCTCGAACGACGTCTTCTTTCCCTGATCGACAACGACAAGTGAGGCCATGATCTTGCTCCAAGGTTCAGCTCAATAACGCAAACATCCGCCGCAACGGGAGATTTGTGAGTCTCTTATCGTAACGAGACGTGGGCCTTTCCCTCAAGGCGGGGACGCCAGGGAGTAACTCAAGTGTCGTCAGATTTACCGCACCGAGATCAACTTGATGGCTACCGTGATTAACGCGGAAACCTGCGACAAATTCGCATTATTCGGGAAAACATTGACGTGACGGTGGTTCGTTTGCGAGACCGGCACTTTGGCACGGCGGGTGC
>JBGTHH010000725.1:0-3300 GCA_041746275.1 Pirellulaceae bacterium
CGACCTTGGAATCCTCCAGGTCCACCTGGCCCGCGCTGGCCGCCTTGACCTCGTTGTCCACGATTACGTTCTTGCTGGGCATCCACCTGGGCTGCCACGATGGCCACCAGAATCGTGCCGACGATCAATGTGAGAAACTTCGGACTTCGCATCGATAACTCCTTGTAACGCTGGGTAATAGCAGATCGGCTGTGACACGATGGGCACAGATCACTCGTGATTCTGACAAATGCGCTGCCTGGGCCGCGAACGAGATCGTTCAACAGGCGATTAGATATTCCCTCGCTTGATGTGCGGTTCCAGCAGTTTCCTCAAATTGGATCGGCCGCGATGAATAAGCGATTTCGCCGCATCAGGACTGGTACCAATCGCCTCGGCAACATGGTTGTAACTGAGACCTTCGATATCGCACAACTCGACCGCCGCACGCTGGCGATCAATCAGTCGACTGATACAGTCGCGGACCAATTCGGCACTTTCACGCGACTGGGCTTGATACTCGGGCGAACTCTCGCGCTGGGAAATGGCGAAGGACTCGATTAAATTGGAGCCGTTTGCCAACCCGTGGTCAAAGCTAACTTCATGACAACGGGCCAATCCTCGACGGGCATTCGAGACGACATTGTTGAGGATCGTGAACAGCCAAGTGGAAAACTTGGCACCGATGACGTAGGACTTTCGCGCCCGGAAGAGTCGCAGAAAGACCTCTTGAGTCAAATCGTCAGCGTAGGCTGTTCCACCCATCAGGTGGATGATAATGCCTCGTACACGATCTTGATAGCGTTCTAAGAGCTTGTTGAATGCCTGCTCCGAGCCAGCGCGGACTTGCAGCATCAGTTGAGCATCGGGATCCGAGGCGGCCGAGGTTTCCGAGAATCGCACCATGTTACGCTACTGCCTTTAGAATGTATGCTGGTCTTAATAAGCGATGCGACAAAGGCTTGCGTCCGTTGCAACGGGCCAACATGGATTGGACCGTGACGCTGTTGCCGACGTCTCCTAGTTAAAACGTCGAGTCGGATGACTTTCTACTAAAGGTTTCGAAATTTCCGACAAGAAGTCGAAATGCCGGTAGATTGCCGACCAGATCACTCGTTAATGAGGCTTGGATGAGCACCAGCGATGAACGCGACCAGGATTTGATCGATCGCCTCAAGCAGGGGGACCAACATGCCTTGGCGGAGTTGTATTCGCAGCATCGCGAGCGGCTCTGGCGTATGGTCAACTTTCGACTGGATCGACGGCTGGCCGGGCGCGTCGACGCGGATGACATCCTGCAAGAGGCGTATCTTGATGCCGCACAACGGGTGCAGCATTTTCTCGAAGATCCTTCAAGGTCGTTTTTCGTCTGGCTGCGGCTAGTGGTGAGTCAAACCATGGTGGATGTTCATCGTCGGCATCTCGGTGCCCAAATGCGTAGCGCCCATCGCGAGGTCTCGATGAATCGTCCCGCCTACACGCAAGCGACGTCGGTGTGTCTGGCGGCGCAATTACTGGGTGCCATGACGTCGCCCAGCCAAGCCGCCGTCAAGGCCGAGATGACGCAGCAATTGGAGGCGGCGCTCGAGGCGATGGACCCGATCGATCAAGAGGTGCTGGCACTGCGGCACTTCGAGGAGCTAACCAATTCCGAAGTCGCGGAAACGCTGGGCATTCAACAAAAGGCCGCTAGCATTCGCTACGTCCGCGCGGTGGCGCGATTGAAAGATGTGCTGAAGCGCATCCCTGGGTTCTTCGATACGCAAGGCATCAGTCATGGCTGAACCGACTCTCGATCGCGATCCCGTCGAATTGCTGGCGGCTGAGTTCGTCGAGCGGCTGCGCGTGGGCGAGAAGCCTTCGATCGACGAATACGCCGTGGCCCATCCGCAGTGGGCCGAGCAAATTCACGATCTATTTCCCATCATTGCGGCCATGGAGAAACTGAAAACGGACAAAGAAATTTCGAGCGGCGGCCGGGCCTCGCTCGGGCCAGCCAAGATCGAACGCTTAGGTGATCTGCGGATCATCCGCGAGATCGGTCGCGGCGGCATGGGGATCGTCTACGAAGCCGAACAGGAATCGCTGGGACGTCGCGTCGCGGTCAAGGTGCTGCCCAAGCAGGCCTTGTTGGATGACAAACACTTGCGGCGTTTTCGACGCGAGGCCAAGACGGCGGCCAAATTGCATCACACGAATATCGTGCCGATCCTGGGCGTGGGCGAACAAGATGGCTTTCATTATTACGTGATGCAGATCATTCGCGGCGTGGGATTGGACGAAATCATTCCACAACTGGGTGCGTTTGCCACGCCTCATGATGTCCCTGGTCTGGGTTCAAACTCGAACCGACTCAAGCGGGCCGAGCACGTGAGCAGCGTGGCGCGGGCGTTGATCCAAGGCGAACTGCGTTCCCATGCCGTGCCCGCCGACACATGGAACTCGAGTAGCGTGTCCACTGACCACGTCAGTTTAGGAAGCGGGTGCGCGGCGGCGACCTTGTCTCAAGTTCATCCAGCCAATTCCAGTGCGGTGTTTGTGGACGATTCGTTCGTGCTGACCGACCCGGCCGACTGGGAGGAGGTCGTCCCGTCGCCGGCGACTGCGACGGAGACTCCACGCTTCACCGCCGCCTATTGGCAAAGCGTGGCGCGGATTGGCGTGCAGGTCGCGAACGCCCTGCATTACGCTCATCAGCAAGGCACCCTGCATCGCGATATCAAACCGGCCAACCTGTTGATCGATGAGGGAGGCACGATCTGGGTAGCGGATTTCGGTCTGGCCAAGGCCATGGAGCAGGACAACGTCAGCCGGACGGGAGACATTGTCGGTACGCTACGTTACATGGCTCCAGAACAATTTCTGGGAACCGCCGACGCGCGCAGCGATATCTTCAGCTTGGGATTGACGCTCTACGAATTGCTCACCTTGAAGCCCGCCTTCAACGAGACGGAGCGCAAACGCAGCTTCCTGCAAGAGGGCGGGCAACTTGATCCGGTGCGGCCGCGACGCCTGAATCCCCACATCCCCCGCGATCTGGAAACGATCGTCTTGAAGGCGATCGCCTGGGAGCCCGACGCGCGCTATCAAACGTCGGCCGAGCTCGCCGAGGATATCCAGCGTTTTCTGGAGGATCGGCCGATCATGGCGCGTCGAGCCAGCGCCGCCGAACGCCTGCGCCGTTGGGCTCGACGCAATCCCGCCATCGCCACCCTGTCGGGGCTCGCCACCTCGCTGTTGTTGCTTGTGGCCATTGTTATGACGACCGCCTATATCCGCACTCAACATGCGCGGGAACTGGCCGACAAGGCCGCGGAGGGC
>JBGTHH010000726.1:0-1983 GCA_041746275.1 Pirellulaceae bacterium
CCGCGATTCGAGCAGCGTCGAACGCTACTCGTCGTCCGCCTTCAGCCACGGGGTTAGCGTGGGTTGATAGGCGTGAACCTCAGACGCGGTGAAATACAGTTCCATTTCGCGGGCCGCAGCTTCCGGGCCATCCGAGGCATGGACCAAATTCATCTGTCGGCTGCCACTGAAGTCGCCGCGAATGGTGCCGGCGGCCGCTTTGAGCCCGCTGGTCGCGCCAAGCATCTCGCGCACAACACGAATGACCTCCAATCCCTCGACGACCATCGCCACGACCGGCGAGCCTGTAATAAAGGCTTCAAGTCCAGGATAAAATGGCTTGTGGACGTGTTCGGCGTAATGCTGCTTGGCCAGCTCGGGGGTGACCTGAATCAGCTTCATCGCGACGATATTCAGCCCTTTGTCTTCGAACCGGCTAATGATCCGACCTACGAGACGCCGTTCGACACAATCGGGTTTGAGCAATACCAGTGTGCGTTCCATAATTCCTTGCATTCCTGTGGGAGCGTTGAAGTGGCGGAATTGTAATACATTCCACGCGTTCGCTCAACGTAGCAAATCATTCCGTGGCGGGCGATCGGATTGGTACGACCGGGGAATCGCGAGACTCGCTAACGTCCCCACCACAAGATTCACCAGAAGTGAGGTGGGACCGATCCACTGGAAGCTCATCGGCGGAAGCTTCGTTACCGGATCGACACCGAAGATGGATCCCGAAAAGCCGACGAGAATCGCCGTGGTCATGCCACAGGCCCAGCCTATCCACACGGCGGCCGGTTTAGAAAACGGAATGAACAGGGCAAAGAAAAACAACGAGAAGATCATCGGCACCAACAAATTGACCGTGCGGTTAGTAACCTCCGTGATGTTGCCGGGAATGCGGCTTACGAACAGGCTGCCGACCACCACGGTGACCCCGATGCCAAAGGCCAGCCAGCGAGCCGTCAGCACGTGAGCCTGCTCGGTGACCGGGCGGCGATCAAAGCGATCCAGCAAGTCGGTCATTACGACGGCGGTAATGGAATTGACGCCCGAATCGATGCTGGACATGGCTGCGGCGAACATGGCCGCAACGACCAAGCCCGAGACGCCAACCGGCAAATGATAGGCGATGAAACGTGGGAAGATCTTGTCCGCGTCGTCCTTCAAACTCATTCCATCGACCAGGAACTCGGGGTGAGCTTGAAAGAATCCCAACAACGCGAACCCCACCAAACACAACGTGATCGGCACAATGGTCGATACGATCATCTGTGTGGCGAACGATCGTCGCGCCGCGGCCGCGTCTTTGGTCGACATGAAGCGTTGAATGGAAACCTGATCTCCACCCGCCGTGCAGACTTGCCAAACAAAAATGGTCATCATCGCGCCCACCACCGTCACACGTGTGCTCGGATCGAAACTGAACAATGGCTGGGTATCCCAGTTGTCTTGCCAGACAGTGGGAAACCAGCCCAGGCCGCCAAAGTCGATCGTCACGACCACCAAAACCAACAATGCCCCGCTGAACAATAGCAGCGTCTGGAGCAAGTCCGTGATCACGACGGCGCGCAGCCCGCCCAGCGAAGCGTAGGTGACCGACACAAGTCCCGTCGTCAACGAGATGGCCGGAATCCATTGCTCGTCCACGCCGATCATCACGGTCAGGGCTCTCGAAGTCAGATAGACCAACAGCGACATCCACACCAATCGCAGGCAGAGGAACATGGCGACGCCCAGCATCCGAATGCTCAGGCCGAGCTGTTGTTCGAGCAGCTCATAAGCGCTGGTGACTCGATACCGCATGTAGACGGGCAGTAAGCCGTATCCGACCGCGACGAAGACCAACGGCAACGCCAACAGATTAGTCATGTAGACCGGCCCTTTGCCGACCACTTCTCCAGGCATCGACAGGTAGGAAATGGTGCTGAGCAAGGTCGCGAACAACGAAACGCCGATGAGCACGGAGTTCATGTTCCCGCTGCCTACGAAGTACTCCTGCGT
>JBGTHH010000727.1:0-2640 GCA_041746275.1 Pirellulaceae bacterium
CGGCGACATCGGCTCTGGCTTGTGCCACGGCGTCCGCCAACTGCTTCATGACGATCTCGATCGAGCGAATACCATCGTCGTTGCCGGGAATGGGCAGATCGACTAGATCGGGATCGCAATCGGTATCAATCAACGCCACCGTCGTGATGCCCAGCTTGCGAGCTTCGCGAATCGCGTTGCGTTCCTTCTTGGGGTCAATCACCACCAAGCACTCGGGCAGCCGGTTCATGGTCCGCAATCCGTTCAGGTTGCGGTACATTTTCCGGTACTCGCGATTCAAGGCCGACTGCATCTTCTTCGAGTACGTGGACAGTTCGTCGCTCGTGCGCAGTCGCTCGAGTTCTTCCAACCGCGCGAGCCGATTGCGAATCGTTCGGAAGTTGGTCAACGCTCCGCCCAGCCAACGCTCGTTGACGAAGGGCATGCCACAGCGCAACGCCTCACGTTCGAGCGTGCCACTGGCTTGACGCTTCGTGCCGACGAACAAGATCAAGCTGCCGCCGGCCGCGACATCGCTCAAGTACTTGCGAGCCCGCAGCAATCCGCGAACGGTCTCGCGAATGTCGATAATGTGGATCAGATTTTTGCGCGCGTAAATGTAGGCGGCCATTTTGGGGTTCCACCGGCTGGCCCGATGCCCAAAATGCACGCCCGCTTCGATCAACTCTTGCACCAAAGTATTCGCCACAAACTACTCCCTAACGCTAGTGACCGACGAGCGATGACGTGCCAAACACGCCACAGGTCGAACCTTCGCTCATATCGTCAGTCGAAAAAAAGATTCCCTACCAATCGCAAACCGTGACACACGTTCGGCTTGCGGCAAGGTGACAAGCTGAATAATTTATCAGCCTCCAGAAACCCGGTCAATCGGGACTCCTGCGGAGTTAAGACGTCGGGGGCCCGCGAGTCGCCTTTCTAGAACCAGCTCAGCGATCGCAATCGCTCGGCAATCGTCGGAGGTGGAGGCAGGGCAGGCGAGCGACCTTGTACGAACTCGCGCCAGGCGGGGACATTGTCACCGTAATCTTGCCCCGAGACCGACTTGAGCGACTGGACGGCGCGATGTTGAAGGGCGGGGTCTTTGTCGTTCAAGGCCACTGCCAGCGACTGAATGGCCTGCTGATCCTTGAACTTGGCTAACTCCGACGTCGCCACCAATCGGACATCCAGGCTCTTGTCGTCGCGTACCATGTCGGTCAGTAGTTCCAACGCCTCCTGACCTCCCCGGCGTCCCCAGGCTTTGCAAGCCGCGATGCGCACGTCCGCGTCTTCATCGTTCAAGGCCAACTTGAGCGCCGGCAGCGTTTCGGGTTCAGTAAATTCGGCCAAGGTCAAAGTTGCCTCGGCCCGCAGCACGGCGTTTGTCGAGTCCCGCACGATACTGGTGAGTACCGGCATCAGTTGTCGCCTCTCCTGGGCTGTCAAGCCTTGCGGATTGTTGCGAATGCCGCGAAGCTCGGCCAACTGAGTATGAAATGTCGGACCAGCTAGCTCGTCTTTTTGCCACTCCTTGCGATAGTAAGGATTCCACTGTGCCAAGCCCAGGGGCCCGCCGGCGCAGCCGATGAGTCCCGTGCTCAACGCAAACAATAGTAAGCACTTACCGCTGAAGTTAAGCATTGCCAACCGCTGTGAATTCAGGCGTGAGGTGAAGAGCCGTGGTCGAAAAGCGTCGGGACTGTAGCAAAACGCGCCCACCGTTACCAGATACATTCGCGTCCTATCAGCGGCCCCATCGGCTACATGAGTCAGCTTCCCGGAGATGGAGGCTTTGGTGTACGTCAGCCTTTCCAGGCTGACTCCGATCATCGGCCTCATCTGTCAGCTTCCCGGTGATGGAGTTGGTTTGTCGGGAATCAGCTCCAGACAAACCAGCCGATCGTCGCCGCGGACATAGAGCAAGCCGTGCGACAGGATCGGGGCGGCCCAGGCGGGATGCTTCAGAAGCGGTCGCGGTTGAAACAGTGGATTGCTCTCTGGCTGCAACAGCATCATTTCGGACACCAGCTCGTATTTCTCCGGATTGGCTCGGATCAGCTTCAGCGTGCCGTACTCGCCCAACACGACGAAGTGTCCGTCGACGTACAACAACGACGAACGCTCGCGGCTTTCGGGCGGTGATTGTTCAATCCAGCGTGGTTCTCCTGTTTTCCAGTCGATGCAACGTAGATCGGCGTCAGGCGGATTGCGGCCGCTGCAACCATAGAGGTAGCCATCGACGTAAATCGCAGTGTTCCAGTGCGCCAGCATCGCTTTCGGCTTCCGTGGACTGGGATCATCAGCCCACACCACGTCAAATCCGCTGGGGCGGACCGCTAGCAGCGAGCTCCCAATCGAGTAGGTCTCGGAAATAAAGACCTCATTGCCGACAATGACGGGCGTGGCGGCATTCACGCTCTCCAGCTTGTTGGAACGCCACGGGTAGTGAAAGTCGACGGTTCCCTGCGTGGGCTCAAATCCCACCAAACCGCCGCGAGCGAACATGAAGCACCACCGCCGACCCTCGATCGTCGCCAGTTGCGGCGATGCGTAGCTGGCCAATTCATCCGTGATCTCGTAACGCACCTCGCCGGTGAACTTGTTGAAGGCCACGATGCCCGTTCCATTGCCTTCGATACGTCCTCCGCTTTCGTACAG
>JBGTHH010000728.1:0-2304 GCA_041746275.1 Pirellulaceae bacterium
GATGGAACGCCGCCGACCACCGCTGCGCGTCGGTGCCCGTGACCTCAACCGTTATGTGCGAGGTTGGATAGGTTACTTCGGTCTGGCTCGTCAGTTCGACGACTTCGCTGATTTGGACGGCTGGATTCGACGCCGCGTGCGGATGTGCTACTGGAAACAGTGGCGACATCCTCGCACGAAGGTGAAGAAGCTGGTCGCTCTGGGTGTGAGTCTCGACATGGCGATCAAGCACGCGATCAGTCGCAAGAAGTATTGGCGGATGTCTTGCACACCTGCCTTACGCTACGCGATGCCTAACAAGTGGCTTGAGCAACAAGGCTTATTGTCATTAAAGCAACTCTGGTACGAGTTAGCATCTCTTCGCGGAACCGCCTAGTGCGGACCCGCATGCTAGGTGGTGTGGGGGCCGCGGTCAGCAATGGCCGCGGCTACCCGATTTCTGCATCCTTCGTATTGAATAGGGCAGCACGGGATTCTTTTGTATCAATTGCTTCGAGTGCTCGTCGAGCATACGGCGTGAATCTGATGTTTCCATCGCCAATGACGCTTGAGAGGAAATCCACGCTGGCGGGCAATGCCGCCATTTCGAGCGCCATCAACACGTAGAGTGCAAAATCGTCCGATTCGTGGACACGGAACGCATTGATCAGTTCATCGAGATGGTCACGGGCATTGTCGGCAAGTTCAAATGCAACAATGTCCGCCCACGCACCAGTCGCCTTCCGATCAAGTATCAGCCGAGCACACTCGTCAATTCCGGGGAAGGATCGATACGTGCGCCCCCATCGCCTGTATTCAGGGTCGACATGATCGCGATATCGATCTCGTTTTCCCATGCGCGGATCTCAAAATGCAGAACTCTTTATTCACTCGCCGCCCCGCCGGTAAGAGCCGCTGTGGTGGTTCTTACCACGGTTGGGACGAACCAGCAGTTTTGGAATTACCGCCGGGTAGAGGCGACGTTTTGGTAATTACCGCCGGCTAGCCGCGACTAGCGGTCCGGCACCCCGTCATCCTCGCGGCCGGTTGCCGGGATGGCAAGATTTTTCCTGGAAACGAGTTGCCTCCCCAGACGAGTCGTATACAAAAGGAACATGTCGCCACTCCCGTGATTCAAGTTTTCGCACCAATAGGGGAGGATGGAAGTCATGTCAGCGCAACGTGGATCTCGGGGAACTTCAAAGCCACGCGAGCCGAAGCGTGCGTTTCAAGCGGGCTCGGGAATGACGCCACCTGACGGGAACGCGGTAACTTGCCGCGATTGGGCGCTGACCTGGTTCGGCCGACTGGTCCGGTTTCATCACATCGGGGATCGCAAACAGGGACATTCAGCTTTCTGGTTGAAGAACTCGTGACGATTGGAAGTCGATGTCAAAGTCAACCTGAATGGCTCCAACATCCGTGTGCGGTGTGAGTCTCCTGAAACCAGGTTGAAGCAATGGCCCGACCCCTGCTGACAGGAACTTCCAGCCGATTTGCGGAAACTGCCTCGACTCCAGCTCTCGGCATAGCAGCAATCTCGGTGATCTCCGCCGGTAGATCCCGCATAACCGGTGCGTTGCGGCAATGACAAATCTTTAGAGCGGTAACGACAAGTGTGATCGGCGACGTATAGTGGGAGGGGCGGCGTCGTTTGATCGCGCGAGGGGCAAGTCTAGTAGCCGAACGCAAGGTCACGCCGAGTTATATGAAGACTGGTCGAACGGACACACGCGGCGATGCAATTGGAGCTCGCCGATTGTTGAACCAGGCTGAACCCTTGCAGCCAAGTGCCCTTGCGACCGGGCCCTGATCTTTCCGCGAGGTTTCTATGCTCTCGACTTCCCCGTATCGGATGTTTGTGGTCGCCGTATGCTCGCTTGCCACGCTCAGCCTGTCCCACGTTGTGGCGGCTGATCTGTTCGACAGATTGGACGACAACCAAGACGGCGTCCTCAGTGGTCGCGAAGCCCGTCCCCTGATCATGATTGACGTGGACGGCGATGGCGAGATTACTCGTCAGGAATTCGCGGCCGTGCTGCGGCGCCATGCGGCTGAATCGATCCACTATTACAGACACCTGTTTATCACTCGAGACGAGAACGAAGACGGGCGACTGTCCGGGACTGAGTTAAGCGGCTTTGAGTTCACCGACCTGGACGGGGATGGCCGTGTTTCTCAAACCGAGTTCCTCGCAGGCATGAAGGCGCAGTTTGCTAAGCTGGCTACTCGCCCTGTGGAAGAAGTTCAAGAGATCGCGCGACAACGCTTCCTGTTGCTCGATGGCAACGAAGATGGACGGTTGTCCGGCAGCGAATTGGAGGG
>JBGTHH010000729.1:0-3891 GCA_041746275.1 Pirellulaceae bacterium
TTGGAAGATCCGCTAAAATTTTGAATCGCCAGACCACTAGCGAGGCGGGCCATGTCGTTCGACGGAGAACTTCCGCGTAGACCGAACGAGTCTTGGCCGTTTACAACTGGTGGTCCGCAGGTTTAACGCCTTTTTTGTAACCGCCAAACCCAAACTGCGTCGGCTGATACTCGCCTACAAGTTCGACGTTCGCACGCTCGGGAACCTCCATTTGGAGGCCCCAGAAACACGCATTGACCAACAGCCGACGCAGCCCTTCGCTCACGAGATCCGTAGCGGCTCCCATCGTCGTGCAAAAGACGCGGGACGTCTGGCCGGTTTCGCCTTGGTATTTGCGAGTCCAAGCGAGCGGCATCATGGGGCTGTTCTTCTCGCCCGCGATCGGTTTGTCGTCGGGGCTCATCCCTTCGAGGACTTGGCCCCACAGCAAGATCTGGTCGTCGGGATGCAAATGGACGATGCCATACACATCGGTCGGTCCCCAGACATCCTCGCAGCCTTGTACGATCGGGTGATCCGCGTGGGCTTCGTTCACGACGCCGCGTGTGCTTTCTTTACCGTGGTGGCCGTGATGGCTGATCCAGGTGTCACCTAGGACGAGCTGACCGAAACCGCCCGCCGGATCTTTGCTGCGCCAATCGTATTTGGCATAGGTCGCGTCCGCCTGTTTGATATTGAAGGCATGCGTCGCCGTTCGCAGTCCGATCATCGGCTTGCCGGAGTTCGCAAAATCGACGATCGGTTTCATCTGTTCATCGGGCAGGTCGCGAAATCGCAGGAACAGCACCATCAGATCGGCGTCGTTCAGCAGATGCGTGCCGGGGATGTTGGTTTGATGATCCGGTTTGATGGCGCCATCGGCGGGATCGATGGCGAAGAGGACGGTACACTTGAATCCATAACGCACCGCGAGGATCTTCGCGAGTTGCGGCATCGCTTCCTCCGAGCGATATTCATCGTCACCAGTGACAAACACGATGTGCTTTCCCCGCCCCGGCCCCTCCTGCCCTTCATAGACCACCCAGGGATCGGCGGCGGTGGCGTGACGGAGATTTGCGGCGGCACACAACAGCACTGCCGCTGTCAACACGAAGGAGGACGTACGCATCATCGATAGCCTCATGGAAAGTAGCTGAATCCAGGTGTGAGTTCGTATTGTAATCGAGCATGCGCCGTTTGGCAGCCGTGGAGCGGTCGTCGGACTACTAACAGGTCGTCCACCGGCGAATTACAATCAGAATCCCCCCACGATCGATTTGACTTACCGTGCTTCGTTCCTATTCATTCGCTACGAGTTGCCTCATGAAACGCTTTGCCACCTGTCATGTACCGTTGCGGTTTCTCACGACAATCACCGCCTTTGTTAGTTGTCTCGGGATCTCGGGGATCAGCGCTGCCGCCGATCGCCCGAATATCGTCCTGATCATTTCCGACGATCAGGCTTGGACCGACTACGGCTTCATGGGGCACGAGGTGATCGAGACACCTCAACTCGATCGGCTCGCGTCGCAAAGTGCCGTGTTTACACGCGGCTATGTACCGACCGGGTTGTGCCGCCCCTCCTTGATGACACTCGTCACGGGATTGTATGCGTTCCAGCACAAGACTTCCGGCAACGATCCGTCGCCAGCGGTGACCCCGCCACGCTCGCCCGCTTACCGAAAACAAGAGGCTCGGTTGATCGCGCACATCGACCAACATCCCACACTGCCGAGAATACTGGGCGAGCGGGGTTACGTCAGTCACCAAAGCGGCAAGTGGTGGGAGGGAAGCTATCAGCGTGGTGGCTTTACGGCGGGGATGACGCGCGGCTTTCCCGAACCCGGTGGCCGACACGGCGATGATGGCTTGAAGATCGGGCGTGAAGGGCTGGCTCCCGTCTTCGAGTTTGTCGATCAGGCGGTCTCCCAGGATCAGCCCTTCTTCCTGTGGTATGCTCCGTTCCTGCCTCATACACCCCACAATCCGCCGGCTCGATTGTTGGCGAAGTACACGCGAGACGATCGCCCCGAGCCGCTGGCCAAATACTACGCCATGTGCGAGTGGTTCGACGAGACGTGTGGGCAACTGGTGAGCTATCTCGACGATAAGCAGGTTCGCGACAACACGTTGGTGGTGTACGTCACCGATAACGGCTGGATTCAACGTACCGAGGAAACTTCCGTCCCCGAGGGCTGGAATCAAGCCTTCGCTCCGAAGTCCAAGCAGTCGCCCTATGAAGGTGGCGTCCGGACACCGATCCTGTTGAGCTGGCCCGGCCGGATTCCTCCCGGTCAACGCGAGGAGCTCGTCAGCAGTATCGATCTTGTCCCCACGATGCTCAGTGCGACGGGGGCCGAGATTCCTGAGTCCCTGCCCGGCCTGGATCTGCTTCCGGTGGTGCGGGATGGTCAGCGACTCGCACGCGATACGATCTTTGGTGAGAGCTTTGCCCACGACATCGCGGACGTCGAACACCCCGAGGCTTCGTTGCTGTTCCGCTGGTGTATCGAGGGACGTTGGAAGTTGCTGCTCTCCTATGACGGCCAAGCCAACCGCTATGCCGTGGTTCACAAGTCCGACGATCCTGGTCCGCAACTCTATGATCTGCTCGCCGATCCTCACGAAACCAAGAACGTGATCGAGATGCATCCGTCGGTTGGCCAGCGGTTGGCGCGAAAGATCGCCGCTTGGTGGCCGGTTACGGAGCGTCAAGTCCTTGTATCAAACCGTGTGGCGACCGAGCCGCGAAAGTATGAGTACAGTGCGGATTCGACGCGACAAGATGGTGTGCCCCAGGGGCGCGTTGAAATGCACGTGTGGCGCGATAGCCAAGTGTTTCCCGGCACCATCCGCCGCTATTGGACGTACACACCGGCTCAATATGATCCCGCAAGTCCCGCCGCTCTGATGGTGTTTCAAGATGGACATGCCTATGTCGGCGAGAGGGGCCAGTTCCGCGTGCCGATCGTGTTCGACAACTTGATTCACCGAGGCGAGATGCCGGTCACAATCGGGGTCTTGATCGATCCCGGTCACAAGACGACGGAGTTACCGGAGCAACCCGGTTGGAATCCCACGCCAGCGAATCGCAGCTTCGAATACGACACGCTGAGCGATGACTATGCCAAGTTCCTATTGAACGAGATCCTGCCCGAGGTCCGCAAGACGCACAACATCACGGACGATCCCGAGGGACACGCGATCTGCGGCATCAGCAGCGGCGGGATCTGCGCCTTCACCGTCGCGTGGGAACGACCGGATCAATTCCGTAAGGTCTTAAGCCACGTCGGCAGCTTCACGAACATTCGCGGCGGCCACGTCTATCCGGCGTTGCTTCGCAAGACGGAACGCAAGCCCTTGCGTATCTTTCTGCAGGATGGCCGCTTCGATCTCGATAACCAACACGGCAATTGGCCGTTGGCCAACCAAGAGATGGCGGCGGCGTTGAAGTTCTCGAAGTACGACTACGAGTTTGTCTATGGTGACGGGGCTCACAACGGAGATCATGGCGGGGCGATCTTGCCCGATTCGCTGCGTTGGCTGTGGCGCGATTACTCTGTCCGACCTTAAACAGCATATTCAAACTGCGGACCATTGTGTTCGTTATTTCGTGTTTTAACTCGTCGTAGGTCGTCAACGTCATCACTGCCATAAGCGAACACGATCTCGACAATCTCATGAAAGCCGCCATATTTCACGCCCCTCCGAAGTGGTTGTTTTCCCGGAAATTCAACGTTAAGCTGGCGTTTAGCTGATGGTGAAGTTCTGAGCACCTGTCGTGCATGATTCATGCGGCGATCATTTCGAGAAAACACCGGGTGTCATGGCCTTATCACGCGAACAACTCCAGGACCGAATCAAAGCCAGCGGCCTGCTGTCGCGGGCCGATGTGCAGACGCTGCTTGATTC
>JBGTHH010000730.1:0-2783 GCA_041746275.1 Pirellulaceae bacterium
GACATTACCCGCGCCGGCACCCGTGCGAATGGTCAAATTGGTTCCGAGTTGGGTGGCACCGTTCAATCGAACATCGGCATTGTTCGTATCGATCGTCGCTCCCGCCGTCGAGCTGCCTCGAAACACGATGCCGGCTCCACCCACGACGTTCGCGCCGACTCCGATGTCGATGGCACGGTCAGTTCGAATCAATGCCACCGGCCCTTGCGCACCCGTTCCTGAAGCATCGGTCGTGGCCTCGCCAAACACCACACCCGCGCCGGCGGAAATGACCGTGAGCGCACCCAGCCGATGGGTTCGTCCGAGATCGTCATTGATCCGCACGGCTCCAGCCCCCACGTCAAACATCAAGTCGTTGAACTCGCCCACTTGGCTATCGACTGGAGTGGCATTCGTCAGAATCACATCACCCGCTCCCGCACCCGTCCGAAAGTGGACATGGGAGCCGAGCGTCGTCGGGCCGTTCAGGCGGATGTTAGTGCCCGCTGTTTCCAGAGCCAGGGTGCTCATGCCGCCATTCAGCAAGATGCCAGTTCCAGCGATGGTGTTGGAACCCACTCCGATGTCGATCCCGCCCGCGGCACGCACGAGCTCCACGGGACCCGTCGCCCCGATCGTCACGCCTCCCGCAGCCTGTTGGATCGTCAGTCTTCCGAGAGCGAAACTGCTGCCGATGTCTTGATTGAGAAAGACCTCGCCTCCACCGGCCCGCAATGTCAGGTCGTTCATTTCACCTGCGACGCTATCGATTGGCGAGTTCGAAGTGAATGTGATATCACCATCATCTCTGTTCCCCGTGTCGATCGACCATGCGCTTTGCAATTCGACGGCACCGTTCACCGTAACGTCGTCGTTGGTCGTGAAAGTCCGCAACGTATTTCCCACGCCCGCATTCACCACGATGCCCGCGCCGCCAATCTCGTGCGTCGATCCGATACTGATTGGTCCCGTGCTGTTGAGCAACTGCACAGGTCCACTCACGCCGGGCGTTACAGTGTCGGCGCTGCCGAGGATCACTCCCGCATCCGCGCGCCGAATGTCCAGACCGTTCAGCGGCACTTGGCCGCCAATGTCGGCATTAAAGACAACCGCGCCCAAGCCGGCGTCGAGTGTCAATCGATGCACCGCATCCGGTTGACTGTCGACGGTGTTGTGGAACGTGATACCGTTGGTCGCGGTGAGCGTCACATCGCTGGTCAACGTCACGGCACCGCCTAGTGTGATGTCGAGTCCGGGGCCGGTGGTCTGCAGGTTCGCTCCGAGCTGAATATCCAATGCGTTGATGATGATGCCTTGGCTAGAGTCGACCGTGATCGATTGATTGACGATCGCCACTTCCATCTCGTTATCGACATCCAGGCCATCGTCGAGGTTCAGCGGAGCCTCGAAGATCACCTGTTGTTCGGCGGCGACCGCGTTGTCACCGCGGACCACGATGCGACGCACGTCCGCGTAATTGACTTGTCCCGGCGCACCGCCGTCGATGGCAATGTCGACTGGATTGTTTCCCGCGTCCGTCAGCGCCACCGCGCCAGCGTCTTCTTGAATCCGCGCGATATCACTGGTGGTGTGGACATCGATTTCGAGTACCCCCGTCGCCGAAATGAACGCAGCGGACACGTCCAGGACTCGGCGTTCTTCCAGCCTCCGCAGGGACAACCGCACGGGCGCGCGTCACTCCTGCGCGGCCCGTCTCGCTCGGCGTCGTCGAGCACCTAACCACAGATTTCGTGTCCAGTTGGGCAGCCGCATGGGAGATCCAGACCTGTTGACGAGGCGAATTCGGCGTGAATGCCGCACTAAGTGGCTGCTGCGTCGTAAGTTCCGACAGTTAGGCAGCTCAAGGATCGATTATCGTTTGCAATCGCGGAATGGTCAAATCATCGGCACATCGGCCAAAAGATGTAAATCTCACTCGGGCAACGGCTTTTTCCGCAGCTTCTCGACTTCCGCAGCCAGCAGACGCCCGCGGTCGTCCCAAGGACGTCGAATCGTGTTCGCCTGGAACAACACATGAGCCTTATCCAGCTCGCCCGCCTGCTGATATCGTTCTCCCAAGGCCATGACGAGATCTTGCTGCATGGCGGTCAGGCTCAAATCGGCAAATAACTGCTGATCGAATTCTGGCAACGTCGCATAAAGTCCGCGGAGCCGTTGTGTCACCAGTCGACTTTGGATCTTGCTATCGGGAGCCTGATTCAGTGGCCAAGCGTCGAAAGCCATCAAGGCGAACGTGTCGCCAACCAGATCGTCAAACGGCGTGATCGCGAGCAGTTCGTCCCGTTGGGCCGCGTCCGGGACGAAATCCGCGTTCCACTCGGCATGGAGGATCTCGGTTTGAATGAACTCCGCCAGGATCAAGGCGATCGTCCAATGCCCCTCGATGTTGTAGTGAACGTGTTCCAGGAAGTAATCGTTACCTGGCGCGGGAAACGCCGAGCGCGATTGCAACTCGGCGGCCACGTCACACAAGGTGACACCGGATTGCGGGCGCGCAGCCAGCTCGCGGACAATCGCGGCGAAATGCGATGGCGCACGAAAACGACAGCCATCCAGGTCCGCCGCTTCCGCATAGGCGTCCGCCGCTTCACTCGGCCGTTGCAGCCACTCCAGGCACTGCGCGGCGCGATAGGCAAGCAGTGCTCGACGCGGCTCGACTTGGCGTGCCTCTTCAATGAGCGTTAACGCGGCCGCGTGCTCGCGATACGACAAATGTTCGTCGATCCTGCGAAATCGCTCCGCTTGCTGTGACTGTTGGTCGGGCGTGAGTGAATTGTCGACCA
>JBGTHH010000731.1:0-4268 GCA_041746275.1 Pirellulaceae bacterium
CTCTGGCGTCAGGGGTCCGCGTTTCTGCCGATTGAGCCGACCGGCTCGTACTCGCCGCGGATTGGGGCGCCGTGGAAGGGACGACGATGCTTTCTGCGACATTGTTTAGATCCTCCAGCTTTCCATTACTTGATAGTTGGGTGCCGAGGCCAATTGAAGAATCATTTGCTTGATTGGCGATCAACCTATCTTCAATCTGGGCAATCTGCTGGGTTTGGCCAATATTTTGCTGGCGAACGACGGTGAAATTCTTGGCCTGGACCGGCGTGCGGTAGGTCCGGATGGCCAACGCCAGTCGACGAACCTCGCCCATGAGCCGAGACGCCGCACCAAAGTACGCCTTTGCTGCCTCGGGCGAAGTGGCCTCGCTGGCCCGGACGAAGAGCCGGCCCAAAGCATGATGGGACAGCATTAACTGTTCGACGAGCAGCTGCTCGATCGGATCGAGCGGGTCGCCGGCCTCGCGCAGAAGACGATCTCGATAGGCCTGTATTGCGGCGGGGCTGAACTGATTGCCGAACGATTTTTCTACGAGGCGATGCAGGTAGGTGCCTGCCGAAAGCTCCACGAACACGTCCGCATTGGCGTGAATCTTTTCAAGACACTGCCGGTCGGCTGCAGAATTGTCGGGCGCAAAGTCAGTCGGCCGGCGCCTGCGGGGCGGTACGGCGTCCTGCAATGCGGTCTCGTTTCTGACCGATGGCACTGCAGGCGACTCGGCCGCCGGCAACACGGATAGATCCTTGTCGTCCATAGTTGATCACCTCCTTGTGATTGGTAATAACCCACAACCCACTGAGTCTACAGGATCGGCGCAATCCGTGACCAAGTCCGGAGGCGACGACTTCCGGGATGGGTAAAACCTTGATGTTTGTAGCGCAGCATCAACTATTCTCCGACAATTTGTTCCGCGAACGCGCGCAAAGTGGACTCTAGAAGCTCTCCGAGCCGCACCACGACAAGATCAGCACGCAACCACGCGAACTCGGCGGCGATTGCTTCTTGAGAAACGGCAAACTTCCATCGGCTTGGTGGCAGACTCAACTCGCGAAGCCGGAACTGGCCCGCGGTGGCCAAGATCTCGACCACATCCGCCAAATCGGGGTGCGAGATCCCGATTGCCGCGGCCAACTCGGCCGGAGTCATGGAGAGTTGTAGCGTCTCCCGCTGGGTCGCGAGGTCCGCAAGTCGATGCAGCAGTTCGAAGGCCGCCGTGACGTCTTGCAGCTCGCTCTTTCGACGGATCCAAGCGGCCGGACATTTGTCTGGAAGTCGACGACAAACTGTTAGGTCAAGATCAGTCAGGCCCGGAAACGAAATCGCGGCCAGCGTGCCGCCTGCCCTGAAAGAGCCGCACACTGCCCAGCTGGGCCCGCCCAGGTCGGTGTACCGCAAGCCACCACTTGATGCCATGAAATGCCGCACCACGTGGCAGGCCACGGCGCAATCAGGTCGAAATGTAACTCCCTGTCTGTGCCGCAAGATGCCGTCGGCGCCCAATCCCTCGGCATCATCACTACGGGCGCGAAAGCGCGCTTCTTCCGCCAGCAGGTCATTGAGCACCGGCCACTCGCCAATCTGGGCGAGCAGCAACTCGGCTTGCTGAATTGGTTTGTGCGAGAGCCCCGCCTGGAATGCGAACCCGTCTGTCCGTTGCGTTGTGAAGCTGAGGGCTGATCCGCGAGCAAAATCTCGAATCTGTCGAACCATGAGTGTGACCTCCATGTCGCCTGCTACGTCAGGGCGAAACGTTCATTTGTTTGTGTGAACAACTGGTATTCAGAAATCATCGTGGACGACACCGTGCTGCTGAGTTTCATCCCCGACCGGCACGCCGCCAATTTGACGGATGGACGAAGACTGCCGCCTTACCCAGGCGGCGTCTCCGAATGCGCCTTACAGAGCGTTTGGCCGGCGCGGCCAGCCAACGCGGTCGCCTTGCCGTTCCGCTCCTCCTCCTCCTTCTCCTCCTCCTCTGTTGGCACCTCGGATACGCTCATCTCGACCCACATTTCACCCAGCAGGTGCTGGTCAAGAACGCCGCGCAGCGCACCGAGCACCAAAGCCCGCTCGGGCTTCTGCAAGGTCTGGATTCGTCGCCGAATGGCTCGGAGCGTGGCCTGTCTGGCTGACCGTTTGGGACTCGACACAACTTGCAGATGCTCAGCGCGAACGTCGCGCGCTGCCGCGTCGCGACTATCCGCCAACTCCTCGATGGCCTGCTTCTCCTTCAGTTGCTTCACCGCTCGCAGCGCAGTGCACATCCGGCCGTAGATCGCATCGGGGCGTGGTCTGCGATGCGGGTCTTCGCTCCGTTCGTGACCAATCCGCTGGACTACCATCCGCTTTGCTTGATCAACGTCATCAGCGTCTTCGCGGTCGTTCCCGTATCGCAGCAGGGCAAGCCGTTCGTCGTCATTGAGGCCTGGCGCGGTCCGAATGTAATCCGGTGCCGTCGCCAGCTCGGTAATGGTGATGATTCGTTCCGGCGAGATGACAGAAAGAGGGTCAACTCCGCGCTCGCGGAGGATCACGTGAACGGCTCGCTGCACCTCCAATAACCCGCTGAAAGGATCGTGCGTGTGGGCGGCCGTTAAACAGCCCTCCCATTCGCTGAGCGTGAACAAGGGCAAGCTCTGACCGTCCTGGTGAGCCATGGGGAAGGCCTCAACGACCTCGGCCGGCAGCCCCAGCTTGGCGACGGCCTGGACGCAATCCTGCCATTGCTGCACGCCGGCAGTCTTCAACCGCCGGCCCAAGTGTGCCAGATGCAACAACGCATCCACGGAGTTTAGGAAATTCCCATCTTCCTGGATGAATTGTTCGAGGCCTGCTAGTTGGAGATCAGCAAACGCGGTACCTAATCCTGCGAACGTGACGTCAAATCGTTTGACCCGAGGCCCCACGCCGCTGGCGAGCCACTTGTCACGGATCACGGGCGGAAGCTGCAGATAGATGCCCACCTCGACCACGGGCAGATCGCCAATGTCGCGGTCGGCCGTATCAGGTGCGCACGCCTTACGCACATCAGCGGCCTGGGCGTAGGCGAGGCGGTTGCGAACATGGCCTTCCGATACGCCCAACGCCTCCGCTAGACCCCGCCGGGATATGTCTTTGAGCCGGATCATCTCAGCAAACATCCGGCCTTCGGCCACCGGGTCATGCGTGCCGTGCTCATTGAGTTTGAACGTTCGCAGCCGGGACTCAAAGTCGTCGGCTTCAACCACATCACAAAGCACTTGCTGCAGGCCAGCTTCTTTGGCGGCGCGCCAGCCATGTGCACCGTCCAGGATCTCGTAGGCATCGTCGCCAGCAGCAGCACGCCGGACGACGACTGGCTTTGGAACGCGGCCAAGCCGTTTAACCTCTGCTACCAGGGCCGCGAATTGCGCCGAAAGCATTGAGTTTGGGTTCCATGGATTTTCGCGCAGCGATTCAACGGGCAACTCGCGTAGCGTGGTATTCTGGGACAAGTCCATCTGGTCCTCCTTGAGCTTGAGCTCGATGGTGAATTAGGGGATGCAAATAACGGATACATACGACTTGCAAATCGATGCCTATGTGTTCTTCACGTTGGAGGTGTTGGCTTTCCCCGCTTCTCGACCCAACAGGAATAGCAAAGATTGCCTGTCATGCCGCTAAGCTCGCGCAGTACTGGTAGTCGCATGCAGAGCGGACAAGCGACGATCGGGTCCCCAATGATTCTTGGATCCGGTACCTCGGAAGTGCCGAGGCAACCGACGCTCCCTTCCGGCCGCACGGGCGGGCTCCCCTGAAGAAGCGACTTCTCGGGAGGATCTGGATGGTGTAACCAAGCAGGCCCCCAGTTTTGATGTCCGGGCTGGTCCGCGAACATCTCCATTGTGGGCGATGCAGGTGTGCTGGCCTTTGTTTCCATTCGATTACCCTCCGCCACGCGTGCTATAGCAATGTCCGCGGACGATCGCGGACGCACTAGGGTCCGAGCAACGCTACTCCTTGGTAGCCACGCCACCTAGCGCCAGCGCTGCCTGGCCGAATCCGGCGTAGAGCCGGCAACGTCGCAATCAAGTCTCGCCCAAACACGGGTTCTTGCCCCGGCTCCCGGTTTATGCGTTCACACCAGCGGCGCCAGGCGGCGAACAGTTCATCGACTGACACCCGGTGGCCGGGCCCGACGACGCATCGCTCCCGGACGAATGCGCCAATCGGCGACGCGATTTCTTCCATTTGCTCGCGCAAGTCGTACGCACTTTCCGGCTGGACGAAATGCCCGCGATCGCGCAGAC
>JBGTHH010000732.1:0-3166 GCA_041746275.1 Pirellulaceae bacterium
CGGATGGAAGCGGAAGTGGTGCGCGATAGCATGCTCTATGTCAGCGGCGAGTTGGACTTGGCGATGGGCGGAACGGAAATCAGTGATTCGCTCGGCCTGACCAACCCTCGGCGCAGCCTCTATTTTGAACATCATGGCGAAGGACGCATGCCGTTTTTGGATCTATTCGATGCGGCCAACACAACCGAATGTTATCAACGGACGACGAGTATCCGGCCACAACAGGCATTGGCGATGGTCAACAGCGAATTAGGCTTGCGTCAAGGAGAACGGCTGGCGCGGCACTTGGAGGCGAGCCTGGATGCGGCGGCAACTCACGACGTGTATGTGTCGCTGGCGTTTGAACAGGTCTTGTCGCGTCTGCCCACGGCCGAAGAGTTGCGGGTGAGTTGCGAGTTCCTGGAGCGGCAGGTGGCGTTGTTCGCGTCCGTTGCCGATGCGGCCTCCGCGACGGAGCCCACGCCCCTGCAACGAGCCCGAGGCAGTTTGGCCCAGGCCCTGTTCAGCCATCACGACTTTGTCACCATTCGATAGTTGCTCGAAACACGCAAGAGGATGACATGCTCCACCATCGTGGCCAGAATCGACGAGCCTTCCTGGCCGACGTCGGGTTGGGCTTCACCGGGCTAGCGCTCGGCGCGCTGTTGCGTGAGGATGGCGTGGTCCGTGGCGAGGAGCACGCCGTCGCCACACCGCCGGATGGTCAACCTCATTTCGCGCCGCGGGCGAAACATGTAATTTGGATCTTCCTGTCGGGCGGCTACAGCCAGATGGAGACGTTCGATCCCAAGCCCGCGTTGAACCGGTATGCGGGAATGAGCTACGACGAGACCGCCTTTCCGAATCCGCTGCAAGATCCCCTGTTCCAGTTGCGTTCGCGAGCCGTCGTGGGAGGGGATCGTTTGCATTCGCGGATTTTTCCCATGCAGGTCGGTTCGCGTCCGCACGGCGAGTCGGGGATCGAGGTCACCGATTGGTGGCCGCATCTCGCTACGTGTGTCGACGACATCGCCTTTGTGCGGTCGATGTATACGACCGACAATGATCATTTTGCGGAATTCCAGATGCATCATGGTCGGCACAAACTCGACCCCGTCGAGCCGGTGATCGGTTCGTGGATACAGTATGGACTGGGCACGCTGAACGAGAATCTTCCCTCCTTCGTTTTCTTAGGACAGTATTCTGACTCGCGCGTCCGCTGGAATTTCGACGCGGATTATCTTGGTCCGGCTTACGCGGGAGTCGAGTTGTCGCTGGACCCTCAAAATCCACTCCCCTTTGGTCGACGCCCTGACAGCGTGTTGGCGGAAGGCCAGCGCAACCAGTTCGAGTTCATCAACCAACTCAATCACTTGGCCGCCGTCGAGTATCCCGCGGACGAACGGGTGCGGGCGCGGATCAGGTCTTACGAGTTGGCGTTTCGCATGCAGATGTCGGTTCCCGAGGTCTTGCGACTTGGCGACGAGACGACGGCGACCGAGCAATTGTATGGCATCGATCAGGAAGCGACCGCCGTCTACGGTCGGCGTTTATTAGCCGCCCGGCGCTTGGCCGAACGCGGCGTGCGTTTCACACTGGTCTATCTCAGTGACTATGGCGAGTGGGATTCGCATACGAACTTGAAAACCAACCATACGCGTTCGTGCGCTCGAGTCGACAAGCCGGTCGCGGGCTTGTTGCGTGACTTGAAGCAGCGCGGGATGTGGGACGATACGGTCGTCGTGTTTTGTACCGAGTTCGGACGAACGCCGGGCGTCGAGGTACGCGACGCGTACAAGGAGTATACTGGTCGGGACCACCATCCTCACGGCTTTACGGTCTGGTTCGCTGGCGCGGGAGTCCGCGGAGGGTGTGTGCATGGCCGCACCGACGAACTGGGGTTCCACGCCGTGGAATCGCCTCACTATGTCACCGATATCCACGCCACGCTGATGCATCTGCTGGGCCTGGATCCCCACCGACTCGACATTCCCGGGCGTAAACGATTGGACATTGATTATGGCAAACCGATTCACGAAATTCTTGCATGAGGCTCGGACCGACATGACTCCTCACGATTCGGCCTGCGGACCCGCAGTGCGACGTCGCACGTTTTTGGTCGCCTCGGCCGCTGGCCTCGCGGGCCTGCCCGGTAACGCGACGAGTTGGGGCGCGCCTCGGCCGTCCAATGCCACGAGTGGCGGACGTGCCAAGTCGACGATTCTGTTCTTCTTGTGTGGCGGTGCTTCCCAAATGGATATGTGGGACATGAAGCCAAACGCTCCGGTGGAGTATCGCGGTCCGTTCGCGCCGATTGCCACCTCGGTACCGGGAATCCGTCTGAGCGAGCACTTGCCCTTGTTAGCTCAACAGGCTCAGCATCTGGCCTTGATTAATTCGGTGGGAAGCACGGTCAACACCAACGACCACCACGCCGGTTATTACTACAACCTGACGGGGCACGTGCCTGATGTGACGTTTCGCACGTTGGGTAACAACCGCACGCCGTTTCCCGACGATTGGCCGTTCATGGGTTCCGTGGTGGCTCAGCGACGAGCGCGTCATCCGCACCTGCCCAATGCCATCACGCTCCCACACATGCCCAGTCCCGCGCCCTACACGCGGCCGGGGCAATTCGCGGCGCGATTGGGTGTCGAAAACGATCCGTTTTACGTTCAAGGCAACTACGACAAGCCGTGTGAGTTTCATGCGCCGGCCTTGGAGCTCCAAGGCGAGGTCAGTGCGGATCGGTTAACAGCCCGACATCAATTGCTGCGAACCGTCGAGCAAACTCGTCGCGAGTTCGATCGCTATGCGAATGTCCAGACTTGGACTCGCCAACAGGAGCGCGCGATGTCGTTGCTGCTCTCGTCGCAGACCACGCAGGCCTTTGATGTCGCTCAGGAGTCGGAGGCCACACGCGAGCGATACGGGTCGACGGTGAACGGGATGAGCCTTCTGCTGGCGCGGCGGTTGGTCGAAGCGGGTGTGCCCTTCGTCACGGTCTTTTGGCTGGGAGCAGGCGGCGGCTCGCCACTGGCGAAGAAATGCAAGAGCGCCGGCAGTTGGGACACGCATGGCAATAACTTCAACTGTTTGAAGGAAGACTTGCTGCCTGAGTTCGATCGATGCTATTCCGCTTTACTGGAAGACCTGCACCAGCGCGGTCTGCTGGACGAGACGCTCG
>JBGTHH010000733.1:0-5677 GCA_041746275.1 Pirellulaceae bacterium
CCCAGTATCACATACACCGGGATCGAACCGATTGCCAACCCGTTGCTAGCCAAAGCTCGCATGCCGACGCCCCATGCATAATCCAGATCCGGGAACGGAGACTCCTCGCCCTCCATCCACAGATGTACCAACTTGCGGACCACCAAGGGAATTACGAGGGTCAGCACGAGGACCGTCAAAATCCGTGGCCAGCCCATGGAATGACGCCACGGCACATGGCTCGGATCGAGCAAGAATGCCAGCCATACGGTAACGACCGTGGTAACCAGAAAAACCAACGTCAAACACGACGCGCACCCGGGGGTCGTGACCGGCACGATGCGCGTCAAGCAGCCCTGGCGAGCGACGCTCGGCTCGTCCGTGGACTCTGGGGTGGGTGTCACTTCCTCGGCCATGAAAAAACGGGCTCACCGGGAGAAGAAAAGTACCAGGTAGATGACATTCCAAGCCGCCAACATACTGGCGAACAACCACGGCCACACCACACGCGATTTGGTTTTCAATGGAGGAGCGCCCGCGATCTCGCGCGAGGGTGGACGCAACGGGGGACGACCTTGGCCCAGCCGAATCGCCATCGAGACTTGCTTGGCCCAGGTGGCCAGATCCTTGGGCAGTCCATGTTGTTGAATCAACATCGCCGCCAGGTTCGGATCGCGATACAGCCCGCGAAAACCCAGGATCACGCACACATAATAAACTTCCAAGGCATCGCGCCGAGTGAGCGCCGCCGCTTCCTTGGCCTTGACGTAAAACTGCTCGCTGCACAGACGCGTATTGAAGAACTCCACCTCGAGCACATTGTTGCTCCACCAATCCCGACCGCGCCACACGGAATCGACTAGCACTTCATCGATCCACGACACGAGAGCGTACTTGGAGAGTTCCCACTCCTGTCCCGCGCCGACGATCGCCTCACCTTGATCGATCAGCGATCGGACCCGCGCGCGTTCGTCATGCGGATCAGGTTCTTCGTTATTGGCGATCCGATCCAACAGGCTGAGCACATGCAACAACAGCGGGTCGACCGCGAGGGAATGCTTGGGTGTCATCGGCCCTCGGGCACTGCGAACAGCGCGAACTGAAGAGTCACTTTGCGACCGAAGGCCGACACGACCAGTTCCTGTCGACCCTGTAGGCGATCACGATTTTGAATCAGCGAGTCGCGCAAACGCAACGCCAACGTTTGCGTCTCCTGCACGTCACGCCAAGCCGGTCCATCCTGTCGCGGAACTTCAAAATAAATCCAGTCGGGCCGCGCGGGTAAGGCGCGAATCGGGCGATCGACGGGCGCGAGCAACAATCCCGCCGCGCGTTGATTGAACAGGAACTCGACTTGCCGACTGCTGCCAAACTTCCAATCGAGTTGGCCGGGTGACAGCAAGTCGCGGCACTCCTGGTGGCTTAACTCACCCTTGTTCACACCGATGAACCACTGCCAGTCGGAGTTTAACCAACGCGGCTCCAACGAGACCTGCATGCCCATCCCCACGCCGACGAAGAACCGCTGATCGTATTCGTATTCGCGCACGGCGTTGATCAAGGCTTCGATGCGGAAGCGAATCTCCGTGAAAATGCCGTGCAGGTTGTCGTGGTCGTAGCGCGGCAACTCTTGGATACGACGATCGGCCCCAAAGATCGACAACTGGCCCAGGATGCTGCACAACTCCGTGTAAGCGACCAACGGATGCACTCCCTGGGCGAACGCCAGAACTCCCAGCCGCGCCGAAGCCACATTGAGTTGCCCCAGCATCATAATCCGCTCCGCGTCACCCGGATCGCGGCTGTCGAGTCCAATGCCGCGATTGATCACCTGCTGGCTCATCAGCTCGATCTTCTTGCCAATGACGTCGTACAGGCTTTGGACGATCTCACGTCCCAAACCGGGCCAAGCGTTGATCGAGAGGACCGGCGGGATGAAGCTGACGTCGAGTTGGGGCACTGCTTCCCCCGCACTGCTGCGTTTGATCTGCGCGATGGGCAGGAGTTCGTAGCCGGACGTGTCGTCAGTCGAGAGCAACAAACGCACATTCAAGCGACGGAACTGAAGATCCTGCTCGTTGCCCCCGCGGCTTTCATCCTGCACGGGGACATCGGCCTCCAAATAACGCGTGGCCGTCGGACTAGGTGCCGTCCCCACGTTGGCTCGTCCCAACTGCAGCCGCGGAAATCCGACAAAGACGCGGACCAAGCTCTCCGCTTCAAACGCCTTCGCCAGATCGACTTTGGCCGGTTGCGATTGAGCCAGCGCGGGTGCCAGATCCAAGCGATCGAGTTCTTCGCCGCCGATATCGACGAGCGTGCCGTCACGCATCCGCGCTTGCAAGGCACGTACCTCGAACTGATTATTCGCCAACGAGTCCTTGCTAAACTCGATCTTGTGGAGACCGTAGTTATAGGGATCGTCCCAGCGCGCGGACGTCGCCACGGTTTCCGCCCAGAAGCGATCCGACGCCTGCAAATGCTGGGGCCTCAGGAACAACCCTTCGTACCAGTGAACCGGAAGATTCCGCATCATGCCTCTCAGATTAGGGTCAAGCCTAGAACGGTCGCGTTTGTCCATCCACGGCAAACCCTGGCGTTCTCGATTTTGAAAGCACGATTGTCTACAACAAGCCCCAATCAAGCAACTAGCCCGGATGATTAACATCCCGACGGGTATGCGAGGAAGTTCCAGGTGTTTCCTAACTCACGCGTCGGGGCCCTTTTGCGTGGCATTCTGGGCAAGATGGCCTCAACCTCCTACCGCGACATAGCTTGCGACGCCTGCTGTGAAGTACGTGTACGACGACGCCAATCGTTTGGCCGCGTTGCTCTATGAGGATGGAGCCTCCCGCTCGCTGGCTAACTACGACCAGCAACTACTTGAAATCAAAGATTCACTCGAAAAATACACTCAGACGACATTTATCTCCTTTAGGGGTACGCAAGTGACGGAAGTGGGAATGGATTTCAATTCCTCTCGGAGAGACCTACGGCAACAGACAGAGAAGGCAATTTCTTTACCGTGTCACGGGTTGGATTCGATCGTGAAAACGCCCACGGTTTGGTCTATTTTTGTCACTACGGTGGCCCGCTGTGTACGCAAGCATATTTCCTACTGCTGAAACGTGACCGAGATACATGGCGGGAGATGGACGCCATGCTCGCGTGGGTGTCGTAGCCCAAACGCAAAGAGCCTGACGAATTGGGCGGGCGGGTTGCCCAGCCCGGCCTCCACACCGTAGTAAATGCGGGTCCGCATGCGACGGTTCGATGAAACAAACTCCCGTTAAAAAGTCCATGGGAGCATCCCCTGACGCTCCCCATGGAGAGATTGCCCAAGCCCTGTTGTAAGACGCGATAACTCAGTGCTACGATCGACACTGAACCAATCCCGCTACGACAGCGGCTTACTTGAACAACCGCAACCATCCGCTGCAGCGTCTAAAATGAACCTCCAAGGATCTGATCCAAGCCGACTGTTTGCAACCGTGAAAACCCTCACTCGGCTTGCTTGTTTCGCGCTGGCGCTCAGCGACGCCACTGCTGCCGCTCAGCCACTCGACATCGGATCACGACGCGAGCTGCTGGTGGATGAATATCTCATCGCCAGCCTGGAGCAAGTGACGTTGAAGATGCATCAGCCTGCGGCACAGGATCTGGCGCTGGTCTGCGATGCGCCGTGGGAGGGGAACACTTCCGGCTACTTCACGCTGCTTCAGGATGGCGATCTCTACCGCTGCTACTACCGCGGCTCGCATCATGGTGAAGAAGGTGGGCGGCCGAGTCAGTCAGGCGTGACCTGCTACGCGGAGAGCCGCGATGGCATCATCTGGACGAAGCCGAAGCTCGGGCTGCATGAGTTCGAGGGATCGAAGGACAACAACATCGTGCATACAGGCGATGGCTGCTCCACCTTCGCTCCCTTCCTCGATACGAACCCCAACTGCCCGCCCGAGTCACGCTACAAAGCGCTCGCCACCACGGGCGATAACGTCGAACGCAAAAAGAACCCATCCTTGCAAGCTTACCACTCCGCCGACGGCCTGCGCTGGAAGCTCATGCGCGAAAAGCCAGTGATCACCGCAGGCTCGTTTGATTCCCAAAACACCGCGCACTACGACTTGCATCGTGGCGAGTATCGCGCCTACTGGCGTTACTTCACGGGCGGTTATACCGATGAACGTGGCTGGAAGCCAAAGGGTGTGCGTGCCATCCGCACCGCGACGTCGCAAGACTTCCTGACTTGGGAAAATCAAGCCGACCTCGCTTACGGCAAAAACGCGCCCGTCGTGCAGCTTTATACGAACGCCATACGTCCGTATGCCCGTGCTCCGCATCTGATGCTCGGTTTTCCCACGCGTTACCAACCGAAGCACTCGCAGGTCGAGCCTGTGCTCATGACCAGCCGCGATGGCATCCACTTCAAACGCTGGGAAGAACCGCTCATCCCCATCACCGCGCCCAAGGATCGTGACTGGAACCGCAGCAACTACATGACCACCGGCGTGCTCTCGCTGCCCGGAAAGCCGAACGAACTCTCTGTTTATGCCAGCGAAGCCTATTACCAAGGTCCCGGCAGCCGCATCCGCCGCTTCACCTTCCGCGTGGATGGTTTTGTCTCGGCTTCATCGGCAAAAGGCGAACTGCTCACCAAGTCGCTGATTTTTGAAGGAACGAAACTCATGCTGAATCTGCTTAGCCAAGGTGAAACGCGAGTTGAGGTTCAAGATGACGCTGGCAGACCCATTCCCGGCTTCGCGCTGGATGACTGCCCGCCACTGAACGGCGACCTGATTGATCAAGCCGTCATCTGGAGAGGCGGCAGTCTCGCCACACTGGCTGGGAAGCCGGTGAAGCTGCGTTTTGCTCTGCAGAAGGCGGACTTGTTTGCGTTGCAGTTTGTTCCCTGAACCACACGCTTTCACTATGAAGCTCCGATCACTCATCCTCGCCATTTTTCCGCTCGGCGCATTGTTTTGCCTCGCACAGACGGCAGAGAAGCCCGCCGACAGACTTGATGAACTGCCGCAGCCCTGGAAGGAGCCGATCCATCGCATTCGCTTTGAGGAATACGATGCCACGCTGAAATACTGGGCGCAGCAGAATCCAGGGTTGTTCACGTTTGAGAAGCGCGGCGAATCACATGACGGGCAGCCGGTGTATCTGGTGAAAATTACGGATTCGTCCGTGCCGAGTGAGGACAAGCAGGTGGCGCTCATCTCCGCGCTGCACGGCGGGCCAGAGCGCTCCGGGACGACGACGATTCTGCATCTCATCGAGTGGCTGCTCGGTGATTCCGATCTTGCGAAGGAGACGCGGCGTAAGCAGGTCGTGCTGCTTGTGCCCATCGCCAATCCGTATGCGTTTTTCACCACGGATCGTTTCACCAACAAGCAGAAGATCGACCTCTACGACCCGCAGATCGGTTATTGGGACCTGCCGAAGTTACAGCTTGCGGTGCCCCAGCGCATGCCGGAGCTGGCGGCGTTTCTCGGCATCGTGGACGAATACCAGCCCGAGGTGCATCTCGACCTCCACGGCACCGGTTTGCAGGCCTTTCCGGACGACAAGCTTGGCGACCGCACGATGCGCGAGGGCCAGACCATGTTTGAGGTTTCCGCGTGCTCGTACTCCAATTGCGGGGTGCGCCCGTGGGATCCGCGTGTCACGGAGGCCATGGTCAAGGCGGGCGCCG
>JBGTHH010000734.1:0-4565 GCA_041746275.1 Pirellulaceae bacterium
GATACTTCCGTCCGTTTCTCTGCGGCTTATTGATAGCAAGCTCGGGTTCGTTAGCGGTACAGAGCGCGGAGCTGAGGACTAGCGTAGGCAACCGCGAGATCCACCGCGCGGTTTCTTATCAGCCGATTGTCGAGGACTACGAGCCAGTACTGGAACACGAGCAGCATCCGCTGATCGAATCCGAAATGCTGTTGGATTCGTGCCATTCGTGCGGCGTGACCGGATGTGCCTTGGACTGCCTGATTCCCCGAGACCGATGGGTGAACTTTGAGTACTTGCTGTGGTGGCGGCGCGGACAAGACTTTCCCAGTTTGGTCACGACCAGTCCCGCAGGCACGGCACAGCCGGATGCCGGCGTCTTGCCGGGGGCTTCCGTCTTGTTCGGCAACGAGACGGAAGGCGAGGGTGTGCGGCCCGGTGGGCGTATTACGCTGGGCGGTTGGCTGGATGACTGTCATACGCACGGCATCGAGGGACGATTCTTTTCGCTGGGCGAGGAACGCATCCAATTCGACGCCGATTCAACCACGTTTCCCATCCTAGCGCGACCGTTCCGCGATCCGCTGACGGCCACTCAAGAGGCGACACTTTTGGCTTTCCCTGGCTTCACGGGACCGGGAAGCGTGAACATCACCAGCGACTCGAATGTGTTGGGGGGCGACTTCCTGTACCGTTGGCAGGTGGGACAAAGTGGCATGACGCGAGTCGATTTTCTGGCGGGCTATCAATTCAGCCGCATCGACGAGAACTTCAACATCAACTCGTTCACCTCCGCGATCAACGTGCCCGGCATCGACGCCGGCACCACGTTTGCGACGGACGAGACCTTCAACACGCGCAATCAGTACAACGCGGGACTCATTGGGTTGGCGGCGACGTACTACCACTGCAACTGGGAAATCGATCTCATGGCCAAGGTCGGCTTCGGGAACATGCGCCAAGTCGTGACCATTGATGGCCAAACAACGATCGTGACTCCCGGGCCTATGCCGACCACTAACGTCCTGCCCGGTCCCTTGGCGGGAACCGCGAACCGCGGACGACACGAGAATGATGAATTCGCGGTTTCTCCGGAACTGGGGATCACGGGACGCTATGCGCTGAGCGAGTGCCTGGACCTTTCGGTCGGTTATAGCTTCCTGTACTGGAGCCACGTCGTTCAGGCCGGGAAACAAATCGACAAATCGCTGAACGAGCCGCCACCGGCCTTCAGCTTCAACTCGGGTTCGTACTGGGTTCACGGCCTGCACGTCGGTGCGCAGTGGCGATTTTAACGATATCGCCCGCCGATTCGCTCCAGCACTACATCAAGCTATAATCAGAGCACTTAACGGGCGAATAGGGCTCCGCTGGGAGTCGACCCGAGCGCCGCGTTGATGTCGGAAGCAAGTGTCGTGGTAGGTGAATGTCCTGCCGCGACGACAGCTTGCTTTTTGACCATAAGCGATAAATCCCCGAGGTTTGGGCGCTGGGCTCCATTTCCAGCAACCAGCCTGTCGTCTTTCAATCCCCCAGCTAAACAACGAGCCCACTCGACCCTCACACTTCCCGCCTGACCAAGACAGGTGATGAACTACGCCGAGCTGCATTGCAAATCGAACTTCTCGTTTCTCGAAGGAGCGTCGCATCCATCCGAGCTGGTGGAGCGCGCCGCGGCTTTGAACTACGCGGCGCTGGCTCTGACCGATCGGAACAGTTTGGCGGGAGTGGTCCGCGCACACACGGCGGCGAAGGACGTGGGGCTGAAGCTGGTGATCGGCGCGGAAGTCACGCTACGGGATACCGCGCCCGTGGTGCTCTGGGTGACGGATCGTTCTGCCTACGGCCGGTTGTGCCGGCTCCTGACACTCGGCCGTCGTCGTGTGCCCAAGGGGAACTGCGATTTGTCACTGGAAGATCTCGCCGCACATGCCGAGGGTCTGCTGGCCGGTGTCTTGTTCGAACGTGAGCGGCAGTTCAGTCTCCCGCAACTGCGCGCCTACCGAGACATCTTTGGCGACAATTGCTACCTGCTGGCGGAGTTGTATCGAGGGCCGGATGATGAACGACGCTTGCGGCAATTAACGGCGTTGGGTCACCGTGCGCGAGTGCCGTTGCTCGCGGCGGGAGGCGTGTTGTATCACACGGCGGCGCGTCTGCCGTTGCATGATGTGATGACCGCCATTCGCCACGGCACGACGGTGGCCGAGGCAGGCGGATTGTTGTTGCCGAATTCCCAACGTCACTTGCAATCGCTCGAACGTCTGACCCAAAAGTTTTCGCAGGCTCGTGATGCGCTGCGACGGACGGTGGAGGTCGCCGCGCGTTGTCAGTTCTCGCTCGACGAATTGCGATACGAGTACCCCGAGGAGTTGGCTCCTGACGACATGACACCCCTGGACTATCTGAAGCAACTGACGTGGGCCGGAGCCGCACAGCACTATCCCCAAGGAGTTCCCGAGCACGTCCGCCAGTTGCTGTGCCATGAACTGGAACTGATCGAAGACTTGCGCTACGAATCGTATTTCCTCACCGTCTGGGATCTGGTCCGGTTTGCACGGTCGCGGGCGATTTTGTGCCAAGGCCGCGGCTCGGCGGCCAATTCAGCCGTCTGCTTCTGTCTGGGGATTACCGCCGTCGATCCCGAGGAAACCGACATGCTGTTTGAGCGGTTCGTCAGCCGCGAGCGCAACGAGGCTCCCGATATCGACGTCGATTTTGAGCACGAGCGTCGCGAAGAGGTATTGCAGTACCTCTATGGCAAGTACGGACGGGAGCGAGCGGGATTGACCGCCACCGTCATCAAGTACCGTTCGCGATCCGCCATCCGGGATGTGGGCAAGGCGTTGGGGTTGTCGTTGGATCGCGTGGATGCGATGGCCAAGAACTTGGACGGTCATCCGAGCCAACCGACGGATTTGCAGGACCGCTGTCGGCAGATCGGCCTGGAGCCTCGATCGGAGACGGGCCGACGCTTGTTGTTTCTGGTGCAAGAGCTGATTGGCATGCCGCGCCATCTATCGCAACACGTGGGAGGTATGGTGTGCTCGCGCGGTCCCCTCTGCGAATTGGTGCCGTTGGAGAACGCGGCAATGCCCGAGCGAACTGTGATCCAATGGGACAAAGACGACTTGGACGAGCTCGGGATTCTCAAAGTCGATTGCCTGGCCCTGGGGATGCTCAGCGCGATTCGCAAAGGCTTCGAATTGATCGAACGGCACCACCAGCGGCAGCTCACCCTGGCCGATGTTCCGAAAGAAGACCCGGCTGTTTACGCCATGATTTGCCGCGCCGACACGATGGGCGTGTTTCAAATCGAATCACGAGCCCAGATGTCGATCCTACCACGCTTGCAACCACGGCAGTTCTACGATTTGGTGATTTCGATTGGGATTGTGCGTCCGGGACCGATCAAGGGCGGAGCCATGCAGCCCTACCTGCGCCGCCGCGTGGGCGAGGAGCCTGTCAGTTTTCCCAACGAGGCCAGTCGCGTGGTGCTGGAAAAGACCCTGGGAGTGATCCTGTTTCAGGAGCAAGCCATGCGGCTCGCGATGTTGCTGGCGGGTTTCAGTGCGGGAGAAGCGGATCAACTGCGGCGCGCTATGGGGGCCTGGCGACGACCCGGCATCATCGATCAGTTTCGCCAACGCTTACTGGTCGGCATGGCCAACCACGGTGTCTCGCGGGAAATCGCCGAGCAAGTGTTTCAGCAAATCCAGGGATTTGGCGAGTATGGCTTTCCCGAGTCGCATTCGGTCAGCTTCGCCAAGCTCGCTTACATCTCCGCCTGGATGAAGTGCCACTATCAGGCCGAGTTCACGGCGTCCTTGATCAATAGCCAGCCCATGGGCTTCTATGCCGTGGCGCAGCTCATCGCCGATGCCCGCAAGCATGCGGTGCGTGTGCTGCCGATCGATGTGAATTTCAGTGCCTGGGATTGCACGATCGAAGCGCTGCAGGTGATCCGCCTGGGCTTTCGCTTGGTGAACGGATTGTCTTCAGCCCACATCGGTCAGATTGAACGAGCACGCGACGAGCGCGCGTTTACCTCCCTGGATGATTTTGTGCGGCGCACAGCGCTGCCGCGTGCTGTGGTGCGACGTTTGGCGGAAGCCGACGCCTTCGCCTCCTTGCGGCATCACCGGCGCGCTGCGTTATGGGAAGCGTTGGGACAAGAACAACACGCCGTATCGCAGCCCCTGTTCGCTGGCCTCGACCTGAACCAACCCGCCGAACCCGTATTGCCCGCCATGAGTCCGTGCGAGGAAGTCTTTGCGGACTATCACACCACCGGTTTGTCGTTGCGTGCCCATCCGATCTCGTTCTACCGCAGTGAATTGCAACGCCTGCAAGTTGTGTCGGCCGAGCAATTGACAACGCTGGAGAATGATCAGTACGTCCGCGTGGCGGGGATTGTGTTGTTGCGGCAACGACCGAGCACCGCTCAGGGAATTACCTTTTGCACGCTGGAAGACGAGACGGATAATTTCAATCTGGTGGTGTTTCCCGCGATCTGGAACCGTTACCGCCAAGTGGCTTGCCGCTCCGTGGCCTGGATCGCCCATGGTCAACTGGAAAGGAAACGC
>JBGTHH010000735.1:0-15746 GCA_041746275.1 Pirellulaceae bacterium
GCATCCACAGCGAAATCATCGCCGTCGCACGAGCCGGCTGATGTGGTGGTTGAGGTTTGAGTGAGAAACTACGCGGCGCGAAATCGGGCTTGGCCGGATTGGCTCGTAAGTTCTCTTGGTTCAACAACCAAGCTAAGGCCAAACCGCCGAGTCCCATGGACTGGGTCGCGAGGAAGTGCCGACGCGTCGAGCGAAAGGTATTGTTTTTATTCATGGAATTTTTCGCCCCGAATTAATGCTTTGCATGAGGCTTAGTCGACGTACAAAAACCGATTGGAGCTGAGCAACGCATGGCAGAAGCTGGCCAGCGCCTCGCCCTGCGGTGTGAGACGTTCGGTATCTTTCGATTCGGCCGCCGGATGCGCGGCGAAGTGCTCGGTCTGTGCCGCGATGAAGGCGGACGCTTCCTTCAACTCGTCGGTGGTTGGGACGCTGCCAAAGGCAAGTTGCCAAGCCAATGTGATTTGCGGCACGAGCTGTTCGCCCGCTTCGTCATGTACCCGTTGCGCGAAGCGTGTCGCGCGGGCGATGGCGAAGTCGCTGTTCATCAAGACGAGCGATTGAGGCGAGACGGTCGAGGCCTGTCGCACGGTACAATTCGGCTCCATGCGCGGCAGGTCAAAGGGAGCGAGCAAGCTCAAGGGTCGACTGCGTCGGACTTGGATGTAGATGCTGCGACGAAACTCGTCCGCTCCCATGTCGATGACGGCTCCCGGACGTCCGGCGTTGAGATTCTCTTTCCCGATTACAAACTGGCCCACGCGATCGGCCATCACGGGAACCACGCCTCCCAACAGCCGCAAATCCAATTCGCCACTCAACGCCAAGCTCGCATCGCGGACGATCTCCGCTTCCAAGCGACGCAAGGGCATCCGGCCGTAGAGCACGTTATCCGCGTCGATGGCCTCGCCCGCCGCGTGACGCTGTGCCACCTGGCGATAGGCCGTCGAAGTCATGATCAGACGATGCAGATGCTTCAGGCTCCAGCCACTAGCCACCAACTCGTCAGCCAACCAGTCCAGCAGCTCGGGATGGGTCGGTGGCACGCCGAGCAATCCAAAGTCGCCGGCTGTTGGGACCAAGCCTTGACCAAAGTGATTCAGCCACACGCGATTCACCAACACGCGTGCCACCAGCGGATGTTCGCCGCTGACCAGCCATTTGGCATACGCCAGCCGCCGACCGCTGCTCGATAAGTTGGCGTCGTTAATGGGCAGCTCGACCGGCTTCCACGACGTCAAAACCGTCAATTCACGCGGCGCGAGCTCCTGCTTGGGCTGGTCATGATCGCCGCGGTGAAAGAGGAACGTCTGGGGAGGCTGTTTGCCGCTCGGCTCCCAGACTGCGCGCACAAACTCTTCTCTCGGCTTGGTCGCGCGGATCGTGTTGGCTTGGTCGCTCAACTGCTTCAAGACATCCGCCGCTTTCTTGTCATACAGGTAGAGTGAACCGGCCGAGACGTTCACGCTAGGATTTTGGTTCAGCAGCTTTGTTTGCTCGGCGGTGCGCTGCTTGACGGGCGTATTGCGTGCGATGCGCACCGTCTCGCGGAGCGACTCGGGCAACTTGGCGAGCTCGCGTTGAAATGTCGCTTCGATAAACTCCGCTTCCTTGGCCGACCGATCCGCCAACACCTTCAGGGCCTCGGCCTCGATGGCCGCCGCCTGCTCGCGATCGGCATCCGTATAGAGCGAGATATGTCGCTGGCGAGGCGCGGTCCATTGCTTCCAATCGAGTGCCGGCTCGAAAATGGCGCGAAGCGAATAGTAATCGGCTTGCGAAATCGGATCGTATCGATGGTCGTGGCATTGAGCACACCCAACGGTCAGGCCGAGCAGGGATGACGACACGATTTCGAGTGTCTTCGCCACGACTTCGTTTCTGGCTAGACTCTGGTCCACGCCTCCCGCGCCGGTCCCGTCGGGTGCCATGCGCAGAAAGCCGGTCGCAATCAGCTTCTCCGCATCGTCGGCCGTCAAGTTGTTGAAGGGCTGCGGCACCAGTTCATCACCGGCCAACTGCTCGATCACGAACTGGTCGAGCGGCTTGTCGGAGTTGAAGGCTTGGATCACATAATTGCGATACTTGTAGGCGTCGAGCCGTTCGGGATCGTCGTCGGTATAGCCTTCCGAGTCGGCGTAGCCCGCGACATCCAGCCAGTGCCGTCCCCAACGCTCGCCATACTGCGCTGTGCTCAGCAGTCGATCGATCAGACGCTCGTAGGCCCCTGGATTTTCGTCTCGAACAAACTGGTCGATCGCCGCAGGCTCCGGCGGCAAACCCAGCAAGTCAAAGGACGCACGCCGAATCAGTGTGAGCTTGTCCGCATCCGGCGCGAATGACAACTCATGCGATTCCAACTTGGACAACAGAAAGCGATCAATCGCGTTGCGGACACGATTCAGGTCGTTGACCGGAGGAAGCTCTGGATGGCGCACCGGTTGAAACGCCCAATAGGAACGCTCTTCGTCGGTAATGTAATTGTTGAGATCAATCTCCGTGGGCTCAGGACGAGCCGTCGGTGCTCCGGATTGAATCCAATTCTCGATTAGCGAGATTTCGCTGGAGCTTAGTCGCGTGGCGATCTCCGCAGGCGGCATCTCCTGATTGGCGACGCGTTGCGACAAGAGACTAGTCGAGGGATCGCCCGGCACAATCGCCGTTCCCGAGTCGCCTCCCGCGACTAACAGGCGATTCAAGCGGACGTCCAGTCCTCCCGATAACTCTCCTCCTTCGCCGTGGCAGTGGAAGCAATGCGTCTTCAGAATCGGACGGATATGTTTCTCGTAAGTGATTTCAGCCGTCTCCGTCGCCAAACCGGTCTGCGCGAGCGCGAGCCCCACGAGCAAAAATAGACGCACGGTAAACCCTGGCAATGTGAAGTGCTTCATCGTCGTTGACCGATGACGTCGTCGAACGCCAAATGGGGTGGTAGGAAAGAAACAGGTGTGATCGATGCGTGGGACTGGCATTCTAACCAACTTCCCGCCCCGAGGACAACAAGAAACGGCCTTTGAATCAATCTCCAGGCACCTTGGCTCCGCGACTCGTGAACCGGTATCATCACGCGCGAATGGTTCATTGATTCTTAAACAACAAGGCCAATTACATGCAGGAAACTTCACGAATTGTCGTCGGACCCGATGGCTTGGCGCGTTGTTGGTGGTGCGGCACCGATCCGTTGTACGTCGAGTATCACGATCGGGAGTGGGGCGTGCCCGTTACGGACGATATCCGACTGTTCGAGAAAATCTGTCTGGAAGGTTTTCAAGCGGGGCTGGCTTGGATCACCGTGCTGCGCAAACGACCCGACTTCCGCGTAGCCTTCGAGGAGTTTGACTTTCACCGCATCGCGCGTTTTAACGAGGCGAGCGTCGAACGCCTGCTGCAGAACGAGAAGATCATTCGCCATCGCGGCAAGATCGAAGCGACCATCAACAACGCCCATCGCGCGATCGAAATGCAGGACGAGTTCGGCACGCTTGCCGATTTCTTTTGGAAGTATGAGCCCGCGACGCAGTTGCCCTTCGACAGTTCCCGCGCGACCACCTCGGAATCCAAGGCCCTGAGCAAGGAACTCAAACGACGCGGCTGGAAGTTCGTCGGCCCGACCACCTGCTATGCCTTCATGCAGGCGATGGGTTTGGTGAACGATCACTTGCCGGATTGCGCTGCCCACGCGCGGGTTCAACGAGCCAAGCGGCCGAGGAAGTCGTCGTTGAAAAGATCGTGAAATGTTTGCGGTTCGGTGACGCGAAGGATCTTTGTTTCCACGGGTTAGATGGTGGGGCCGGCAGCCCGCACTGCGTCTCGTACATTCGCCGCATAGCTAGAGAAGTTCGCTTGAAAGAGCGAGGCTAGCTTAAGTGCGGTACGCTGGAAACTGGCTTGATCGGGCCACGTGGCGCTGGGGATTAGCAGTTCACTCGGTACGCCGGGGCAGTGCGTCAGCGTGGCGATGTTAAACACGGGGTCGTTTTGAGTGGGCGCGTCGACCAGCTCTCCCGCATGGATGGCGTCCAAGATCGCTCGGGTATACGCCAGCTTGATGCGTGAACCCACGCCGTAGGCTCCGCCGGTCCATCCGGTGTTAATCAACCACACCCGGGTCTTGTGCTGCTGGAGTTTCTCCGAGAGCAGTTCGGCATACTTGCTGGGATGCCAGACGAGGAATGGCCCGCCAAAGCAAGGTGAAAACGTGGCTTGTGGCTCGGTAACTCCGATCTCGGTCCCGGCCACCTTCGCGGTGTAGCCGCTGATGAAATGATACTCGGCCTGCTCCGGTGTCAGACGACTCACCGGTGGCAGCACCCCAAAGGCGTCGCAAGTCAGGAAGATGACATCTGAGGGATGTTCCGCGACGCACGGTATCCTGGCATTCTCGATGAACTCGATGGGATACGCGCCACGCGTGTTCTCGGTAATGGAAGTGTTGGCGAAATCCACATGATGATCGGCTTGGTCCAACACGACATTTTCGAGGACCGCTCCAAACCTCAAAGCATCGAAGATCTGGGGTTCGGCGTCGCGCGTCAGGAAGATCGCTTTGGCATAGCAACCGCCCTCGATATTGAAAATGCCCGTGTCGCTCCAGCAGTGTTCGTCGTCGCCAATCAACCAGCGTTTGGGATCGGCCGAGAGCGTCGTCTTTCCCGTCCCCGACAAACCGAACAGAACCGAAGAGCGTCCCGTCTCGCGTTCCGCTGTTGCCGAACAGTGCATCGACAGGATGCCGCGCTTGGGCATCAGGTAGTTCATGAGCGTAAAGACGGCCTTCTTCATTTCGCCGGAGTATTCGGTGCCGAGGATCACCACCTCCTGGCTTTCCAAATCAAGATCCACGCTGGTCTTGGAGGTCATCCCGGCCGTATGCCGATTGGCGGGAAAGGCCCCGGCGTTGTAGATCACACACTCCGGTTCGCCAAACGACTCCAGTTGTGACCGCGTCGGACGGATCAACATGTTGTGCATGAACAGCGCGTGATAGGGCCGCGCGCAAATGACCCGTACTCTCAGTTGCTGTGTGGGATCCCAACCGGCATAGCCGTCGATGCAATACAGCTTCTTGCGCGTGTTGAGATAGTCGATGGCGCGTTCCCGGTTGATCGCGAAGGTTGACGCGTCGATTTGAATATTGACCGAGCCCCACCACACATCGGCTTGCGATTCGCCGTTGCGGACGACACGCTTATCCTTGGGTGATCGCCCCGTCTTGTCTCCAGAGTAAGCCACCAAAGCCCCGGTATCGGAGATGCTCGTTCCCAAATCGCGACGAATCGCTTCCTCGTAAAGCTGCGAGGGAGCCGGGTTTCGGCAGATGTTCGAAACCGTGATGCCTTGCGAATCCAATCGGAAGTCAGCCACTAGGGAATCCTTTCGAGCCATGAAAATAGACGACACGTGAATTAGCACCCCGAATAAGCACATAGTGTGCCGACTCGTGGCGAGTTCGTCCATCAGGTCCCGCAGGTATATTGGCATTGTTCCGCGCTGCAGTGGCTGGGCGATTTCGCACGGCCGCAGGCGCGCGACTTTGGCCACCGCAGGGCGCAAAAAAATACGCGGGCCGTAACTTCGATGGGTTACGCCCGCGTTTGGGAGGGGGAACTCGTGTTGCGAAACAGCGCGACTAAGCGGTCTTGCTCGTGGGCATGCGGAACAACTTGGCACGTCCCTCGACAATATCGACATTGACTTCAAACTTGGAGCCGCGTTCCTGATCCGGCAGATCAAACATGATGTCGAGCATGACATCTTCGATGATCGAGCGCAAACCACGCGCACCAGTGCCTCGTGACTGAGCCCGTTTGGCGATGGCGACCAGTGCGTCTTCCGTGAAGCTCAGCTCGCAATTCTCCATCTCGAACAAGCTTTGATACTGCCGAATCAAGGCGTTTTTAGGTTCTTTCAAGACGCGTACCAAGCCATCCTGGTTCAGAGGAGCCAAGGCGGTTGTTACCGGCAGTCGCCCCACCAGTTCCGGAATCAAGCCGAACTCCAGCACATCGTCGGTGGTGACTTGCGGCAGGATCTCCGCAAGATCCATCTCTTGCTGGAATGCGGAAGTTTGACTGAAGCCCATCGTGCGCTTGCCGAGTCGCTTGCGAATGATGTCTTCGATCCCCACGAAGGTTCCTCCACAAATGAAGAGAATATTCGTGGTGTCGATTTGGATGTACTGCTGCTCGGGATGTTTGCGTCCGCCTTGGGGAGGAACGTTGGCGATGGTTCCTTCCAACATCTTGAGCAACGCCTGCTGCACACCCTCGCCCGACACATCGCGGGTAATCGACACGTTTTGGCTAGTCTTGCCAATCTTGTCGAGCTCGTCGATGTACAACACACCGCGTTGGGCCGCTTCCACATCGAAGTCAGCGGCATGTAACAGCTTCAGCAACAAGTTCTCGACGTCTTCGCCGACGTAGCCAGCTTCGGTCAAGGTGGTTGCATCGCCGATCGCAAACGGCACGTTTAACGTGCGAGCCAGCGTCCGAGCCAACAGCGTCTTGCCGGAACCCGTGGGCCCGATCAGCATGATGTTGGACTTCTCGATTTCGACGTCCGAGCCTTCCCACCCCAAAGCGAGTCGCTTGTAGTGATTATGCACGGCTACCGCCAATACTCGTTTCGCGGCCGTTTGCCCGATCACATACTCGTCGAGATGATTGACGATATCGCGAGGTGTGGGGATCTCCCGGAAGAGTTGCTTCGTGGGACCACGACGCCGCTGCTCCTGTTCCAAGATCGACTGGCACAGGTCGATGCATTCGCCGCAGATGTAGACATCGCCCGGCCCCTCGACCAACGGCCCGACGTCCCGGTAACTCTTGCGACAGAACGAACAGAAGGCGTTCTTCTTCGTGGTGCTGCCACGACGCCCAGCCGTAGTTGTTGTATCTTTTCCACCCGACATAGACTCGACACTCCTTTTCGGATTCCCCGTCTCGTCGCCAATCACTTGGACTGAGAGAGAGAATAGACTCCTGGTTGTTAAGCTCGGTGGTGCCAACCTTCGACAAACGAAAGCCAGCTAACGGGGAATCCTTTCCACTGTTGTCGAGCAGACACGTATACGTTGCAGATGTCACTTGGTTCGACAATCAACGGATTGCCGAATGTATCGATCGAATCACTTAGGGAACATCGCCAAGCTGGTTCTTTTGGGAAGACCCACCTCGATGATCCTAACCTTTGTTCTCCGGGTCTTCCAACTCACTTCGCAGCTTTGTCCCTAACGCCGTCTTTATAGTTCGGTATTCCGCGTCGTTGATGTCACCCTTGTGATACAGTTCCTGGAAATTCGTGAGCAGTTCATTTGCCGTCAGACGGTCGTCATCGGCGCGATCGCGAAACCTTCCCACGGCGTACCACCCTACGGTCATTAAGACCAGCAGTACCGTTGTCCAGATCACAAGCTGAGCAGGCGTCGTGAGGAGAAATTCCTTCATCGATGAGCTGACCGAACGAAGACTCGGCGAGAGGGCAAGGGTTTGCTGACGTGCGAACATCGAATATTATGCACAACCTGCCCGATGAGTCCAGGATTTTTACGCGACGATGTCTAACCACTGTTTAGCAGCCGAGTTACTTCGCGGAGTCGCGGGGGACAAGTCGTTGCTATCCTACAACCAGCACCACTAGCATTCCACGGATACCCACGCGCATGACGGGAAAAGTCGAACAACTTCACAAGATACACGAGTGCGGCATCGTCGCCGTGATCCGAGCTCGTAGTGGCGAATTGCTTGCCGACGTCGCGGAGGCCCTGGCGGCTGGTGGTGTGACGGTGATGGAGGTCACGTTCACCGTCCCCGGAGCCTTGCGTGTCCTGGAACGCGTGGCCGATCAGATGGGCGATCGAGTCCTACTGGGAGCCGGCACCGTGCTCGACACCGAAACCGCTCGTGCCGCGATGCTGGCCGGTGCCGAGTTCATCGTCTCCCCATCGACCAATGTTGATGTGATTCGACTTTGCAGCCGCTATGACAAAGCCGTGTTGCCGGGAGCGCTGACGCCAACCGAAGTCGTCCAGGCTTGGGAGGCCGGTGCCGATATCGTCAAGGTTTTTCCTGCCGACGCCTTGGGTGGCGCGGCGTATCTCCAAGCACTTCGCGGGCCCCTGCCCCAGGTTTGCCTCATGCCAACCGGCGGTGTGAATCTCGATACCGCTGCCGGTTTCCTCCGCGCGGGCGCGTTTGCGCTCGGCGTCGGCAGTTCACTTGTCGAAACGAAAGCCGTGGAACAGGGAGATTTCGGACGCATCGAATCGCTGGCTCGGCAGTACGTGGACATCGTCCGCGCGACTCGCGAGAATAGCCGGTGAGTTCACGACGCTTTCCTCGCCGAGACCACCATGCCCGTTGCTTTCGTCTGTCCCCATTGCGGTTTGGAGACGCTCGTCGATGACGAGTACCGTGGTCAGCAGGGACCCTGCGCGGCCTGTGGCAAAGTCGTGACGATCCCGCATCACGATGTTGCATCGATCGCGCGCGGATCGAACACGGACCAGCGGCGGATTCGCTCGCCGCTGGGACTGATGATCCTGATTGTGCTCAGCACGTTAGCAGCCGCCGTGTTGTTGATCGCTTTTGGGTACGGCGTCTTGCGGCCGGTGCTGCACGCGACCCGCGCTCGCATCGATCAACAGACATGTCACGATAACTTGCGGCGCATTGGGCTGGCCCTCCGCGCCTATGAGGCCGCCCACGGAACTCTGCCACCGGCTTATATTCCCGACGAGAACGGCAAGCCCAAGCATAGCTGGCGCGTCCTGCTGCTTCCCTTCCTGAACGAACAGGCGCTCTATGCCCGTTATGACTTCAACGAGCCTTGGGATGGCCCGAACAACATGCAGTTCACGCGCCGGATGCCCGCCGTCTATGGCTGCCCTTCCGATCCGGATACGACTCCGCACGGCGAAACCAGCTACATGGTAATCCAGGGATCTCAAACCTTCTTCCCCGGTGCCGCCTCAACAAGCCTCAAGCAAGGACAAGACGACCCCGCGACTTCAATCCTGGTGGTCGAGACCCAGGCAATCGGTGTGACGTGGCTCGAACCGCGTGATCTGTCGGCGGATCGTATGCAGTTCCTGATCAACGGCGGCGTCGGTCATGAGATAGGTAGCCACCATCACGAAGGCGCGCACGCGCTAATGGCGGACGGCACCGTCGTTTTCCTGAGTGATTCCACGCCCGCCGATTTTGTCGAAGGCATGACTACCATCAGCGGACAGGAACCCCTACCCCTGGACTTGATCGACCGGTGAAGCGACGGGAGTTCCTGGGAAGTGATACTGGCAAGTTCTTTGCCCTCGGTAGGTGGGTGTGATGGCGGGACGATCTTAAACTGAACGACCCTTTGCGCGGCGGTCGGCTGCCAACGGAAAAAAATTTGCAAATCTCTGAAATGATTGGCCAAGTCATGGCCTTCCTTACTAGAATCGTCTCACAAGGTCCTTTCGGAGAGTGTGCCATGCTTGGTCCTAACTTCTTCATTTCCAAGGCGTTTGAGCTCGGAAGACTCGCGGGCGTTGCTGTGCTCGTCTGGGGATGGGCGTTCGTACTGCCAGCCGCGGAGCAGTCGCTCACGCTGGAGCGGCAATTGCTGGCCCATGCGCCTGAGATGCTAAAGCAGTTACGCGACCGGAATTGCACACGGATTGGCGTGTTGAAATTTCGAGTCGAGAGGCCAGGTAGCAAAGTGAGCGATCAGGCGGGAACGTTGAACATGTTTGTGGCCGAGCGACTCGAAGCCGCACTGGCACTGGCCAATCCCCACTCCACCCCAGACAGAATCGACTTGGTTCGCAACGCGAGTCAGGCAGCCAACGCGATTCCGGGAGCTTCCCACCTCTCTCCTGCGGGGCGTAAAAAACTCTTCTCCCATGCATATCCACCGGCGTGGGGAACCGCTCCGATTTCCGTCGACGCATTCATTACCGGTGTAGTGCGCTTCGCCGCCGACTATAAGAGCTTCGACTTGAACGTCCTGGTGGTGCGTCCCGTGGAGCCGTTTCTCGACATGCTGCAGCCTCCCATTAAAGTCGCCACCAATGGCGCGATCCTGCACGAGAGTGGTGCCAGCTTTCAAGTCCGCTCGGTTGGCGGTCGGCCGGAAATGGCCGAGATCGCCGAGTCGGCTCGTCAAGTCCGTGAAAATCCCGAGGAACACTTCCCCTTCGTCAACAATCCCTCGGTGGTGCTGCGTATCTACTACGATGGTCAACCCGTGAATCTCACCATGCGCGAGGGCGAGGCCTGGGTCCCCGAACCTCTCGAAGGCCAGAAGGTTTCGTTCGAGCTGGAACGGTTGGACCAAGCCGATATGGCGCTCGGCGTCGTCCTGAAGGTAAACGGCGAAAACACCCTGTTTCGTCAGCGGCTGCGCGACCTGGACTGTGCTAAGTGGGTGTTGACGCGTCAGCAGCTCAAAGGGACCATTCGCGGCTTCCAAATCGCAAATCAACCTCAGGCCGAGGAATTCCGCGTCGCGTCGGTCGCCGAGTCGAAGCGACTGGAGATGAACTACGGAGTGGACGTCGGCACGATCTCCGTGGTGGTGTTTGCCGAGGCCACCGCCGCCCCTCCGCAGAACCCGATCGCAGGTGCAGATCTCGACGAAGAGCCCGATTTGGCCGTCATCGCCAAGGCCCAATTTCCCACGGTACCGCCACGAAACTCCGAGGCACTCAAAGCCCAACTACGGAGTCTGGCTGGTGGAGAACGAACGCGGGGACTTATTGTTCAAGGCAGGAACATTTCACAAGCCATTGAATTGGAAAGCTATGTCTGGCAACCGGAGCCCATCATCTCCGCCGTCATTCGCTACTACCACCCCGCCAAGTAACAATGCTCGCGATGGTCGTTCGCTTTGAGTTTGCCTAGGATCGAACCGCTCGATTCTCCCGCACGCGGTCTACAAATCATTCTGGCGGTAACGATTCAGGCGGTAACGCGAACAGGTTTCGATCGCGCATGGCCCGGGGCTTCTGTGAAACAGGTCTTTGCCGACCCTCGGTGAGTCCGAAGACTTGTCGGTCCAAGCGATGCTCCAACTCGGTGATCGAGAGCTGTCCGTCACGTGGTTCATCGAGATCACTGGCGGCCGATTGGAGGATGTCCAAGAGCGATTTGGTAAACGCACCGTGTTTCCAAGCATCGCGTTCGACGCTCAACTCATTGCGTCCGCTCGCGGCAAAAACAATGGTTCCCACATCCTCTTGAGTCAACTCGTACAACGGATCGCCAATGATGGTATTCAAGCCGGCAATACCACCCGCGTGGCACGTATCCGCGAACAACAGCAACATCCCACGTTGATCACGCGCCAAGTTATGCACCCAACTCCACGGCACGCATTTGTTGCGAAGATCCTGGGGGTCGAGTTCATGCGTTGCGAAGTAATAATTCTGTCGGTCATCCATCAGCGCATGTCCGGCCAAGAATAGGATCGCCACATCATCACGTTGCACGGCCTGCGCTAGCCAGTTCATCTCTTTCTCGACATTCCAGCGAGTGGCCTCGTGATCCAACAAGACACGTGTCTCGACCGACTCGTACATCGCGGGAGGCTGCTTCGTACACACTTCCGCGAACGCCGCAGCGTCGGCATGGGCATACTTCAGATTGAAAAGAGGGTTCTCGTACTGGGAGATTCCGACCGCGAGTACGAACAATCGCGGTTTTACTTCAGGTGCAACCTCCGGGCGAAACGTGACGACCACTTCGGACGAGCGTGCCTGCGCCACGGCATTATTCGCGACCAGGCTGATAGCGTTCCGACCGCTCACGAGCGATATCGTGCGCCGCAGAATCAGGTGATTGTCAGCGGAGGCTTCGAAGTCCTTGACGACCGATGGCTTGTCGTTAACCACCACGCTGACGCCTCGCAACGGCAATTGTTTGGGCGACCGAATATCCGCCACGATTTCGATCTCGGCCGAGCCCGTGAGCAGATCGGCCGCTGGCGAGGTAATCGTTAACTGCGGCGGTTGCTGCACGAGAACCTGGGGAGCGTCGACCTTGAGAGCCACGGGTTGCACTGGCTGAGTCTGTTCGTCTGCTTCCGTCAACGCCAGCTCTAGATTTCGCGTCCTTAATAGAGCATCAATCACTTTGGGCCGATAAAATTTGTCGCGAAAGTTTTCCAGCGGCACAAAGTCCGCCGCTTGATCAACTCCCCGATTGATTTGCCAACCGATCATACGTTGACCTCCCGGCGATGCGTCGTAGTAACCTTCGGGAGTCCATAAGATCCAATCCTTGGCATCGCCCGTGATAAAGCAACTGAGCAGGGGCCTTCCCATATCACCCGTCCAGGACAGCGTGACATTCCTCTCCACAATTCTCTGTCCTGCCTGCCACACGACGGCGACGTTCGCTCCCGCCTTCAAAGGCCATGCGCCCGTGGCGACCAAGTTCTGTCTCAAATCGGCCAGGAGCTGATTATCCACGCTATGAATGAAGTGCCCCGGTTGAATTCCCGCGCGGCTGGTCGGCGTGTTGGGAAAGACGTGATAGACTTTGCCGTCGTCGTCGGCGAGGAGCGCTAAATTGCCCCAGCGCTGCGGTGGCTGCAAATTCCAGAACTGCATTGTCCCATCACCGGAGCCGCTTACCATCAACGAATGATCCGTGGATTGATGAATGCTCCAAACACGATCGCGATGCCCGATGAACGAGCGGCGAGACAACAACGTGTCGGGGTCAAGGCACACCAAGCTGCCGCCGTCGGTCCCCACGATGACCCCATGCGGGAAACCCATGGCTTCACCCGCGAGAAACGAATAACACAGCGGCTCGACTTGACTGTCGCTGGTGAAGGGCAAGTTGGCGCGTCGTTGACCATCCACAGACGTCACGATTTGATTCAGCCTCGCTCGCTCCAGGGCCAAGGCGTACTGTCCTTGTTGGACGATCGCGGGGGGCGGCGATTCGGAATCCCGCGTCCGTACGACGCGTTGCCGCAAGTCGAACGTCTCCGATAAGGGACCGTAGTGATTGTAGTTCCAATCGGGTTCGAGATAGCGGCGACGCCCGAACGCGAGCTGTCCCTCCCGATCGTCGTAACGGACGCTAAACACGGGCTGTACGCGCGTGGCGAAATCATGTCGCACTTGTTGGTCGAGTGTGCTCCACACATGGACGTTGCCGAGTCCATCGGCGCTGGCCGCCCACTGTCCATCCGCACTCAGCGCGCAGGCCGTGATGTGATAGGGGTGATGATGCAACGCCACGGGCTGCGGATCGCCGTCTTTCCACAGAGCGCACCAATACCGATCCGTCGCATCGATCCGGCTCAAGCCGCCGACTAAGAAGTGCCGTGCGGTCCAGCTCAGGTCGACCGCGAACGGATGCCAATTGCCATTATCAGGCCAGGCTGTCCGCGAACCCAACTGGCGTTCCAATTCTCCGCGTTCCGTGGCATTCACCGAGTTGCCGCCGGGAACAGCCATCCAATCGTACTTGCCAGTGCCTGTGATCACGAGCACATTGGGTCGCGCGGTCGGAAACGACAGATGATCGATGGATTCGGTCGTCTTAAAAGTGTTAACAACTTCGCGTCGCGGCCAATCCCAGATCTGCAAACGCCGATCGATCCCATAAGTGACCAGCCACTCGCCATCATGGGAAATTGCCAAACGTTCGATGTGGCCCTCGTGTCCCACATGCACTTCGCGGATCGATTCCGGAAACGCCAGATCGTACAAACGCAAGGATTGATCGAAGCCTGCCGCGGTTACCAGCAATTGTCGACTGTCCGGTGTGAAGACAAGATCGGTGCAGCCTCCCGACGAGTCCCACGAGGTCTGGCCTCGAAGTGTATATTTCAACTCGCCGGTGGTCAGATCCCACAGTCGCACCACATCACCCGCCGCAGCCAACCATTTGCCGTCAGGACTGAATGCCACTTGGTTGACCACCGCGCCAGAAAACGTTCCTGTATCGATCACGAGCCGCGGGGGGCCATCGACGGGTGCCGCGCCCGCTCCAAAGCCAAACATCATCGACTCAGGCGTCCAAGTCTCAATGGGAGGAATCCCTTGGAATCTAAGTTGTGGCACCGCACGGCGCGCGGCACCGCGTGTGGCTGATGAACTGGCCAACGCCACTCCCGCGGCTCCACCCATCATAGCGCCTGCCAACTGCGCGATCTCAATACGTAAAGGTATTGAGGACGCTTGGTCGGGGTCCAACAGCGGCGCATTGAATTCGGGATCGGAAACTTTGCTCAATGCGGCTGCCACAAATTGCCTTAACTGTGACTCCTGCCTGTGGGCGGTCTCCCGATCCTTTTTCGCTTGTGCGGCGATCCGTTTCTCAAGTTCCCGCTCCCACCCAGCACGTCTCCATCGCGGAAGATTCGCGGGTGGTTGTATTGGTATCTCGTTCTTTGGCTCGAGCATCCACGTGATGACGCCCTGATGAAAGTCAATGTGAAAATAATCGTTTGTATCGCGTGGTAGATTGAAATCGCGTCTGGCCCTATCCAAGAGCCTAGCGATTTCCGGTTGTTGGATCGCGCGCTTCACCGCGGCATGAATTTGTTCCCTGCGAACCTCACTAACATGAGGCTGAACGACGATCGACAATTGGCTTCGATCAACGATGCTCAGGGCATCCGCCTCGGAAATTTCCGTGGCAGTCTCCGTTGCCGTCGTTGGCAAGGCGTATCGCAGGTACTGATCCAAAGCAGTGAGGGCCAATTCACGCTCATCGGAACTCAGCATACGCGCCCGTCGAACTGGCCACGTGAGCTGATCCTCGCGCCATTGAGCCCGCTCGACTTCCAACACAAGAAGGTCGTCGATTTGCTTACGGTGCCTAGCGATCTCGGCTGGCAGTGTGTCCTCAGGTAATTTCGTCGCGGCTCGCAGCAGATCCCGAACTTGCGTCTCGGTGACCTCGGCCGCGAACGCCGAACCGCACAGGCAGCTCCAGATCGTGGCTAGTATCCAGACTCCCATGCAGGTCAACGTCTTGTCACGGACTTTCATCATCGTTCCTCACACTTCCGGTTGGCTTGCTCAATACGCTTTCCAAATCCGAATCACACCATCGTTGCCGCCTGCGGACAGCATCCGGGAATCGGGCGAGAAGACTAATGTGGCGACTCCAAAACCGGTTGGCAACACGCCTCGTTCCGGCCCCGCCACGGCGTCCCAGAGCCGGACGTCGCCGTCGCTGCCACCGGTGGCGATCGTTTTGCCATCTGGCGAATAGGCCACGGCCTCGACGGCACCGCCATGACCACGAAGTCGCAGTCTGACGTCACCGCTGGCTCGATTCACGATCACAACCGTTCCATCCGCTAGGCCAACCGCAAGATCGTGACCTGCAGCGTCAAAGGTCAGGCAGCGAATCGCCGCTGGGGCTTGCCAAAGCGATTTGAAACGCTGCTGTTCAAGATCGCCGATCCAGATCGCATTGTTCTCGTCGACCGCTGCAATTAACTCGCTTGTCGGAGAGGTCGTCAGCAGCGTGAGCGATTCTTCCTCCCAACGCCAAATCTCCTGCCCGCTGCCGATATCGACGACGCGAAAGCCGAGCATATCGACGAGCGCCACACGTTTCCCCTGGCGGGACAGTGCTACCGACTGGGGAACCAATAATTCATGGGGTATCGCCGCGTGGGATGGCGCTCGAGAAAACTCGCCGTCGGCATAGTAGAGCGTTCCTCCCGATTCCCAAGCGAATCGATGCGCGCCGGCAGTCGCGACCAAGCTCGACACCGAGACGAGTGGT
>JBGTHH010000736.1:0-4963 GCA_041746275.1 Pirellulaceae bacterium
GACATCCGCTCGGAGCCAGTCCCATTTTTCACAGCCTCGGACAGTTCGATTTGCGATCTGCCAGGGCAGCAGTTATAGTCGTTCTCGCAAGCTGGACCGGCATAGGGAGCAGGATGTTTCGCGGAGGCTTGAGAATAATGACTAATCCACTCGATTCGTCTGGCAGTCCGGTTCGTTCGACTCGGCGGCAGTGGTTAAAGCACGCTGCCGTATTGGGTTCAGCCTTCGCCATGCCCGATCTGGTGCCGAGCTCCGTGTTCGGCTCGGCGGCACCTAGCAACCGAATTAACGTGGGACTGATTGGATGCGGGCACCAGAGTCAACGGATCGTGCCCTCGTTTTTAGTCCACGACGATGTCCAACTGGTGGCCGTCTGCGACGTGAACCGGCAGGGTGTCGGCTACTACCATCCCGATCAAGTTCTCGGACGGGAAACGGCGCAGCGGTGGGTCGAGGAGCATTACGCGCAGAGGACTCGCTCCGGTCGATTCACGGGCTGCGATATGTATGCCGATTTCCGCCAGCTTCTGGCCCGGCCGGATATCGACGCGGTGGCGATCGTTGTTCCCGATCACTGGCATGCCCTGATCACGCTCGCGGCGGCCCAGGCGGGTAAGGACATCTACTGCGAGAAGCCGCTGGCAATGACCATCTATGAAGGGCAGGAGATGGTGAAAGCGGTGCGCAAACATGAACGTGTGTTTCAGACGGGTGCGCAGTTCCGTTCCAGCCCAGCCGTCCGCAAGGCGTGCGAGCTGGTTCGCAACGGGCGGCTCGGCGAGATCCGCCGCGTGCTAACGTGGGTGGACGCCAACAGTTTCGAGAGCCCCGGACCCGGCTGGCAGCCTCAGCCTGTCCCCGCGGGCTTCGACTACGACTTCTGGCTTGGTCCGGCACCGCAAGCCCCGTATCACCCCGAGCGATGCTTTCATCGCTGGCGTTACATCCTCGACTATTCGAACGGCCAGACGGCGAACTTCGGTGCCCACACCAACGACATCGCCCAGTGGGCCTTAAACACCGATCACACCGGGCCGGTTGAATTCGAGGACAACGGCTCCGAGTTCTTACCAGCGGGTAGCCTGTTTACCGCGGCCTCGAAAACCGCCTTTCGCGCCCGCTACGCCAGCGGCATTGAACTGCTCTGCGAGACGCGCGGCAGTTCGGCGGCTAAGTTCGAAGGGAGCGAAGGACGTCTGGAAATTACTCTGGGCGGACGCATCGCAACCTTTCCGGAAAACCTAAAGGATTCCGTCATCGGCCCGGACGAGATCCATCTGCCAGCGAGTAACCCGGCTCGTCAAAGCCATGTCCGCAATGATGTCGATGCGGACCACGTCCGCAACTTTCTCGATGCGGTCAAGAGCCGGCAGGATCCAATCGAACCGGTCGAAGTCGGCCATCGCACCGCCAGCCTTTGCATGCTCGGCAACATCGCCCAGATTTTGAAACGCAAATTTGCCTGGGACCCCGTGGCACAGCGCAGCCCCGACGAGGACGTGAACCGCATGCTGCGCCGCGAGATGCGGGCACCCTGGAAACTTTGACGCGCGGGACGGGCGCTTGTAAGTTAGGGCCACTACTTTGACAGGAGTTCCCATGACTAGTTTCCCTTGGCACGACTACGTGCGGTTGATCGGCTGCCTGTGCGTTGCCGCTGGCGCGGCGGGGGAGGTGCCAGCCGCTGATCCTAGTTACCCGCCCGTGCCGACGGTGATCGAGTATGTTGTCGATCCCGCTTGGCCGAAGCGGCCAGAGAATCTGGGCTCCCGTGCAGCCGTCCCCGGAATTGCCATCGACAAGGACGACCGCATTTGGTGCGTGGAACGTACCGAAGTCCCGGTCCAGATCTATTCGCCTGCTGGTGAACTTGTCGGCAGTTGGGGCCGTGGGCAGTTCAAAGGCGTCCATAGCATCCGGCTCGACAGTCAAGGCAACGTCTGGATTACGGACTTCCAGGCCCACGTGGTGAAGAAGTTCACGCCCGAGGGCGAATTGCTGTTGACGCTCGGCACACCAGACCAATCGGGCGAGGATGAAACGCACTTCTATCGGCCGACCGACACGGCGATCACTCCCGCGGGTGATGTGTTCGTGAGTGACGGTTATGGCAACCGGCGCGTGGTCCACTTCGATCCGCAGGGCAAATTCGTGAAGGCGTGGGGCGGCTACGGTTCCGGTCCGGGACAATTCGTTCTGCCACACATGATCGTGGTCGATTCCCGCGGGATCCTGTATGTGGCCGATCGCAACAGCGGCCGGATTCAATTGTTCGACCAGCAGGGAAAATTCCTCGATCAATGGAGCAACCTGCTGATGCCTTGGGGACTGTGGATGTCTCCGCAAGACGAACTCTGGGCTTGTGGCTCGTCGCCCCAGTGGTGGCGCAAAGACGGTCAATATCCGCCCCCCAAGGACCAACTTTTCATGCGGTTCAGCACCGATGGCCACTTGCAACAGCTCTGGACGGTGCCGGTTGGTCAGGAACTGCCGGGCACATCAGACTGGGTCCATAGCGTTGCCGTGGACTCCAAAGGAAACCTCTACACTGGGGACATCATGGGCAAACGGCTGCAGAAGTTCGTCCGTACCGAGACGGAGACGACGGAAGGCCAAGCGTCTCGATGAACAGGGGAACCGCAGGGGAGGGGAACCGCGGGGAGGGGAACCGCGGGGGGCACAGCACCTTGGCGAGCCGAGACTTCCGTATATCGCTCTTGGGGACCATCGACATTCAATAACTCCGAACAGCACGTCGACTATTGCTGTGTCCCCAGGTCGCTCTTCCAATTGCAGAGCGGCGCACGGTCAGGTTACGATAACACGAACGCAATTCGTTGCCCCGGCGGAATTGTGTCTCGTCGTTTCTGCCTCAATGCTTCTTCGAGATTGGTCATGCGTTCATTCAGTCGCCGTGCGTTCACGCTGGTCGAGTTGATCGTGGTGGTGATTATTCTCGCCTTCCTGATCGCGCTGTTGCTCCCGGCGGTCCAATCCGCGCGGGAAGCCGCGCGAAAGATCAGTTACTCCAACGACATGCAGGAGGAATTTGCACGACAGGTGAAGCAGGATGAGGACGCGGCGGGGCAGGTTCCGCAAGCCCAAGTGACGGCCTTCACGGCGGAGATCACGCTTACACCCCGGCTGAGTGTTGGGACGGCGGCACCCGAGTCGATCTACGAAGCGCACTTCGAAGGACAGATTCAGGCCGTGCATCCTGACGATCAAGCGGGCGACTGTGAACTAGCGCTCCCGCTTCCCCCGCAGATCATCTCGCTGTCCGACTTGTCGATCACGGCCGCGAAACAGCCCAGCGAGCGTGTGTGGATGCGCGAGGGACGACTCGTGTGGCGCGGCGAACTGCCGGCGGAAACGACGTCGCTGGATGTCACCTACACCGCGGTCGGCAAGGGGCTGTATGAGCTGGCCGTTGTGCCGGGCGGCATTCTCGATGAGTACAAGGTTTCGTTGATCGCCAACGGCTCGGACGTTCGCTTGCTGGAGTTGTCTCTGCAACCGACAAGTTTGGTCCGCTCGGGCGGCACGAGCACGTATCGTTGGGATTACGAACGGCTGCTCTTTGGACGGCCAGTTCGTGTGGATGTCTTGGGCATCGCCCCGATCGACCGGCTCGGCGAGTTGACTTGGTTGGGGCCGCTCAGCGTGGTGGTCTTCGGCCTGCTCATTGGGCTCGTCGTCCAAGCCGCGTCGGTCCAACGCTTCGACATTTGGATGCTGCTGTTGACCGTGGGCACTTTTGCCGGAGCCTATCCCTTGATGTACTTCGCCCAAGAATACATTCCACTGGGTCCCGCCGTCGCCATCTCGGCCGCAGTCGCGATTGCGATCATTGGCGTCCGCGCCGTGACGCTAATGCCTGTTTGGCTCGCTGTGGCAGGTATCGTGCTTCCCGCGACAGTCATCATGTCAGTCACGCTGGTCGCCGCGATCTATAAGCCGCTACAAGGCATCTTGTTGACGGGCGAAGCGTTGGGCGTCTTCATCACCGCCATGATGCTCATGCCCAAAGTGAATGCCACATCACGCGGCTTCTGGGGAATGGGAGTGACCGCCGCTCCGACGCGCCGCCAGTCCGGCGACACTGCCAGCACGGAGGACTCCCAGGTGGAACAATCCAGTCCCGATCCATAGCAGAAGCCGTATCGGCCGAGATCCTTGGTGCGGTTCGTAACGTCAGTGAGCGAGTTTCGCAGGCTAGAACGCAAAGCCCTCTGCATCTTCCTTGATGCCGGGATGTACGCGAGAACAAGAGCGATTGCCGAGGATAGCGTAGGCAATTCAGATGAGATCTTAGTGGCCCCATCTCAACTTGCTCAACGGCCGCTTTGTCGCCGACGTTCGACCTGATCTTCGCCATTTATGTTGAGCACGGAGACGGTCTACGTCACCAAGATCGAAATGTGGCGATCACCAAGCCAGCGATACGTCGGCGAGTTGTTGATTGAGCCGCGTTAGATTGAGCAGATGCAGCGTCGGCAAGGCGTGGTCGGGGATTGCTAGCGCGGTGCTGTCCGCAGTAAAGGCCAGTTGACGCGGAACGGCTTGTGTCTCGGTTGAGCCGATGGGACGCTGCCAGTCGAAGAGTTCCTTCGCGGCGGGGATGTCCCACACGCGAATGGCTCCGCCGCGCATGCCCACCGCTAGATACCGGCCGTTCGGGCTGAAGGCATGGTTTTCGATGTTGCTTGGGCCGTGGATGCGGAAATGGCGTTGGCCAGTCTCGCCGTTCCAGATGTCGCCGAACCATTCCTGATCCGGATGAATCATCGACGTGAAGCCCTGACCGAACCCGATTGCAACCGGTCCTGAAAGGACGTCATCAGGCTTGTCAGACAGCGTATCCGCAATCTGGCGGCGATCAGGTGTGACTCCTGAATATCTAAGTCACATCGTTCATGTCCGCCAGTATAACTTCCCTTGGCTATTTACAATCAGGCAGCCG
>JBGTHH010000737.1:0-4933 GCA_041746275.1 Pirellulaceae bacterium
CACCATCGACAGGCAGGCCCTTGGGATCGGGCAAGGCGATGTACGCGGGCAGGTTCTGGTTCTCGCTGCCCAGCCCATACGCCGCCCACGCTCCGATGTTGGGGCGACCGCTGCGAATCAAGCCCGTGTTGGCCAGCCAGATCGCTTGCTCGTGATTGCGATGCTCGCCAAACATCGAACGAATCACCGCGATCCGGTCGGCGTGCTCGGCGATGTGGGGCAGGATCTCCGAGAATTCCAGCTCGCTCTCGCCGCGCTTGCGAAACTTGAACGGGCTGGCCAGCAGGTAGGTCGTACGTGCCTCGTCGTCGCCGACTTCACCGGGCGGAGGCGTGCCATCGTACTTCGTCAGCAGCGGTTTCGGGTCGAGCAAATCGACGTGACTGGGCCCACCGTGCATGAACAGTTGAATCACGGCCGTCGCGCGTGGCGGGAAATGTGGTTCCTTGGGCAAGACGTGATAAGCGGCCTCCGCCGGTGCCGCTACACTTCGAATCCCATTGCCCAGCAAAGCCGCCAAGGCTATACCGCCGAAGCCGCTACCGAGGCGCGAGATCGCTTCGCGGCGAGAGAGTGGAATGGCGCGTGTGTGCATCGTGCGTTCCTCAACGTGGAGACCATCAGTCGATATAGATAAACTCGTTAGCGCTCAGCAGCATGTGACACAGATCCGCCACGGCTCGGCGTCGCGTTTCGTCCGAGGCAGCGGATTCGCCAAGTTGTTCCGCGTGCCGCTGTTGTTGGGATGCGAGAAAACCTTGGAGTATTGACAACTCATCGGCCGAGGGCGATCTGGAAAAAGTCCAGCGCAAGGCGACCGTGGCGGGATCTTCGTCGGCTTGCGACAGCACACGGTTCGCCAACGCTTCGGCGGCGTCGGTCATGAGTTGGCTGTTCAACGATGTCAACGCTTGGGTCGAGACCGTCGAGCGACTGCGAACAGAGCAGTTGATCTCCATCACCGGTTGATCGAAGGCATTCAACATCGTCACGGGCCGCAGACGTAAGTTTTGCAGATAGATCGAGCGGCGGTAGCGATCTTGCCCGTCATGCACCGTCACTTCACCGTCGGGCCAGGCGTGCAAACCGATCGGCGACCCGAACATCACGGGCCGCAAGGTTCCGGCGACGTGCAAGACCGAGTCGCGAATCGATTCCGCTTCCAAGCGACGCAGACGTTGATGCCACAGCAACTTGTTGTCCGGATCCGCGGCAGGTGGATCGGTCGTTGGGTCCCAGCGTGATTGTTGTCGGTAGGTGCTGGAGGTCATCAGCAAGCGGTGCAGGTGCTTGATGCTCCAGCCGCTCTCGATAAACTCGGTGGCCAGCCAATCGAGTAGCTCGGGGTGGCTGGGCGGCGAGCCGGCGCGTCCAAAGTCGCTGGGCGTGGCCACGATCCCTTCGCCGAAGTGGTGCCGCCAAATCCGGTTGGCCATCACGCGGGCGGTCAGCGGATGTCGTGGGTTTGTTAGCCAACGGGCAAAGGCCAGTCGTCGGCCGCTGGTCTTGGCATCAGCGGGCGGCCGTTGCCAGTCGAACGGCACCACGTCTTCCACGACGGACAAGGCTCCCGGCGATACCGTATGTCCCGGCGTCAAGGCATCGCCGCGGCGCAGAAAAGGCGTGGGAACTTCGTCCGGCAGATCATACAACGCGCGAATCTCGTCGTAGTAATACCACCGTTGCCGCTCTGCCGCGATCCGTTCATGCAACTCGTCGCGAGACTTCTGGTACAGGGGATACTCCGCCAACAACAACACATCGAGCTGCTTGTCGTCCGGCTGCAGCGATGTCGCATGTTGCTCGGCTAGGTTCCGCTGTGCGTCATCGCGTTTGTCCGGCGGCGTTGTAACGGCCGTGCGAACCGCGTCGCGGATATCTTCGGGCAGCTTGGCAAGTTGATCGTTGAATCGTTGCTGTTTGAACTGCTCGCGGAGTTCGCCGAGTTCGCCTTCCATCTTTTTGGCGTTCGCATCGACTTCCTGGTTACGTTGCGTCGCGAACTCGAATTGCGATTTGCTGAGCGTTGTCAGCCGCCGCTCCATTTGCGGAATCCACTTCGTCGGCCGAAACGCGCCCATGAAGACGGCTTGCACCCGATAGAAATCCTCTTGTGGGATCGGATCGAACATGTGGTTGTGACAGCGGGCACATTGCAGCGTGACGCCCATCACCGACGTCGCCACAATCTCCATCGTGTCGTTGATTGTCGGATAGAAGTATTGCGCGTCCGCATTCTTGATCGTGCTGAAATCTGGTCGACTGGCATCGGGAGCACAGCGCAGATACCCTGTCGCCGTGATGGCTTCGATGATCTCTTCCGAAAGAGCGTCGTCGTGCTCGTAGTGCCGCCAGTAGTCGACCAATTCGTCTCCCGCGATCTGTTCGAGCAGAAAGCGATCGTAGGGTTTGTCCGTATTCAACGCCCGAATCACGTAGTCGCGGTAGCGATAAGCCAACGGCAATGTGCGGTCTTCCGACAAGATGCCCGCGGAGTCGGCGTAGCCCGCCACATCGAGCCAATGTCGAGCCCAACGTTCGCCGTACGCGGGACTGGCGAGCAACTGGTCGATCAGTCGCTCATACGCATCGGGCCGTGGGTCGGCAGCGAACGCATCCACCGCGTCTGGAGCCGGCGGAAGCCCCAACAAATCGAAGTGGGCTCGTCGTATTAACGTCTGGCGGTCGGCTTCGGGCGCGAGGGTGAGCTGTGCAGCTTCCAGCTTCTCCAGAATAAACGCATCGACGGGATTGCGGACTCGGCTGGTGCTTTGTACCGCTGGCAAGTTGCTGCGCTGTGGCGTTCTAAATGACCAGAACCGCCGCGCCTCGTCGCTGAACTCCGCATCCGTCGCGTGTTGAACCGAGTCGCCGATTTCCGCTCCTTCGCCCACCGCACCCTCGTTAATCCAATTGCGGATGATGGCTTTCTCAGGGGCGGTCAGCTTCGTTCCCTTGGGCGGCATCTCGCCAGACGCGATTCGCTCCCACAACAAACTCGATTCGGCCGCCGCGCGCCGCACGGCCGGACCCGACTTCCCTCCCAGCATCACCCCGCGGCGAGTTGACAGGTCGAGTCCGGCTTTCGGCTGCTCGCCCGCGTGACAGGCCAGGCATTTGGCTTGCAGGATCGGAAGCACGTGGCTCTCAAACGTCACCGGTTCCGCCGCCGAAGCCAGCGCACCAAAGCTCAGAAGCAGGGGCCACCACGAAAGGCACAACGCACGCGTCAGATGAAGCTCAGCGCAGGTATTTCGTCGACTTCGTGCCGCTGGTGGTTCACAACTGTGCATGGGATTTATCAGCCTTCCTTCAAATACTTGACCAAGTCCGCCAGATCTTGCGGCGTGAGCTGCTTCTCCAAGCCCTCGGGCATGATCGACACGGTTCCTGGTACACGCTCTTCGATCGTGGACTTCGCGATCTGCAGGGATTTTTGTGCGTCGATTTGCAACGTGATCGTCTCGGCGGTTTCCTCGCGAATGACGCCATTATAGACTCGACCGTCATCTGTCGCGATCATGACCGGCTCGTAGTTGCGTACGAAGGTCAAGCTAGGAAAGAGGATCGACTCCAGCAGCACTCGCTCCGTGCGAATCTGACCAATACGATTCAAGTCGGGGCCGACATCACCGCCCAGATAGCCACGTCGGTGACAAGCAATGCAGGAAGCCTTCGTGCTTTGGAACACACGCAGGCCGCGCCGCACGTCCGCCTCGGGCAACAGCGCCAAAATCTGTTCAACACGTTGGAGCTTGCTGTGATTCTCAAGTTCGATGCGCTTCATCAGCGGCTCGGCCTGGGCGGCGACCGTTTCGCCGAAGCCTGACAACTGTTCCTGTAAGCGGTCGGGGAACAACGACGTGGCGGCCGGCGCTTCGAGCAACGCCGTTACCAAGACCAAACCTACGCTCGCGTCCTTCGACTTCGCGAACATCGCCATCAGCGGCTCCAGCTCCATCGTGCCGGTTCGCGGCAATTGCCGAGCCACGCGTTGTAGCTGTTCCGCGTTCAGCCGCGAGGATGTCAGCACGTCGACGGCCAAGGCGCGATTGGTGACGCTGGAATCGACGGTCAATTGCGAGTTGACGAACTCCAACGTTTCGGCGGTGATCTTGCGAACGCCAACTGGCAGCGTGCTGATTGCCCGCAACCGTATCTCCGCATCGAGCTGCGAATTCAAAGCGATGCTTTGCAAGCTGGAGATGGTCTTCTCGTCCCATTTGCCGTCTCCTAACTGATTCAGCGCAATCAAAGCGGCGCGAATGGTAGCGTTCGAGCCAGCCAACTGTTCGCGTAGTGCCGCGGTCCACACGGCTGGCAGGGGCTTCTGCCGGCTCGCGGACATGGCTTGCAGTACCGTCAGGCGTAGCGTGTCTTCCGTCGCGGGATTCTGAAGTGCATCGGCCATCGCTTGCTGTACGGCGGCTGAACCAGCGAAACGCCGTAACCGGTCGCCGAGCCGCTCGAGGGACTTCTCGCTTGTTGGCGAATGTTGCAACTCGTGATTTAGCGCACCGACGACAACGTCGCCCCAAGTGGGATGTTTTTCCGCTAGCCACCAAGCCGCTTCGTTTAACCGTTCGTCGGTCGATGCGAGTATTGGTTGGATATCACTGGGCAGTAAGTGGTCGCCGCCTTCCATTTGATCCAAGGCGATCAAAGCCGCTCGACGAATCCGTGCGTCATCCACCGTGATCGACTGCCGCAAAACTTCCGGATCGTTCAACTCCATCGCGGCGAAGATCAGCGAGTGTTCGAGGAACCGATCGACTTGGCCTTCCTCGTCGCCATCGACGAAGATCGCACTCGGTACGGCAGCCAGCAACTTCGGGATGTCGTGAGACGAACCGACTCGTCCCAAAGCTTCGGCCGCGGCGCGGCGATTCGACGCCGATCCGTTGGTAAGCATCTCCGCGAGCTTCGCGGCGGC
>JBGTHH010000738.1:0-2510 GCA_041746275.1 Pirellulaceae bacterium
AGCCCGGCGTGCCCCGCGTGCCGCTCAACGAGATCATGCTCTTCAACGCCACGGTGCGGAAACTCATTTTGGAGGGCAGCGATCATAAGCTGCCCGACGCGATCCGCATCGGGGCCGAGGAAGGCATGCAGGACTTTACGATGGGCTTGAAGAAGTTGATCGACGCCGAACTGATCGACCGACCGACGGCGTTCGCGGTCGCGCCGAATTTGGATGCTTTGAAAATGGCTCTCAAAGGAATCGACGTCCGGGCTCCCGGAATTCTTTAATGTTTCAACAGAATTGAATGTAGGACTATGGCTCAGCAGAAGAAGGGCGAGCAACCCGTTGTGGTGCCGCTGCCACCGGTCACGCTCAGCCCCATGGGCGCGCCGGACTCACAACAGAATCAAGCTAATCTCCTGGGGGCGAAACAATCCCCCGCGTTTCCGCTCGCCTGCGGCTTGCTGGCGTATGTCCTGAGTCGACGCGGCGAACGGATCATGTTGGATTACAGTGCGGAAGGCGTGGCGGTGCGTCTGGAAATCGACGGCGTTTGGATGAACGCCGATCCGCTCGACCGTCAAGGTGGCGACGCGATGCTGGCGGTATTCAAACAGATCGCCAATCTCAACGTGCAAGATCGCCGCTCGCGACAGGAAGGCAAATTTGGCGTCGAGTTTTCGGGTGCGAAATACACAGCGGAGTTCACTAGCCAAGGGGTGAAGACCGGGGAACGTGTCGTCATCAAGTTCAAGCCGAAGAAGCCCAAGTTCGACAAGATCGAACAGCTTGGCATGCGCGAAAAAATACGGGCTAAGCTGAAGGAAATTGTCGACGCGGATTCCGGATTCATTGTCATTTCGGCACCGCCGGGAGGTGGCTTAAGTACGACTTGGAATCTGACCTTGGAGACGGCCGATCGATTGATGCGCGACTTCGTGGCCGCCGAAGATAAGGCCAACAAAGAAGATGAAGTCATCAATGTCAATGCGCAGTACTACGATCGCGCCGCGGGGCAGTCTCCGGCTGACGTCCTCCCGCGGATGATCATGAAGGAACCCGATGTTTTCGTCGTTCCCGAACTGACCAACGCCGAGACGGTGGCGATCCTGTGCGAACAGGTGAATAAGCTCGACAAGATGGCCTTCACGAAGGTGAATGCGAACGAAGCGGTCGAGGCGTTGCTGAAGATCTTCACCTACAAGGGGCCGGCGGCGGAGTTGGCCAAGGCGGTTTCGGCCGTGCTCAACGTGCGATTGATCCGAAAGCTATGTGACCAGTGCAAGCAATCGTATACGCCCTCCCCGCAGTTGCTGCAAAAACTCGGGATTCCGGCGGGTCGCGTCCAAGTCCTGTATCAGGAATTCAAGCCACCACCGCCTGAGGAACTGATCGACGAAAAGGGTCAGCCGATCATTATCCCGATATGTCAAAAATGTAGCGGCATCGGTTACTTCGGCCGCACAGGTTTGTTTGAGCTGCTGGTCGTTGATGACCAACTCCGCACGGCGCTGATGAACCAGCCCAACCTGGAGACGTTACGGCGGATCGCCAAGGCCGCGGGTCATCGGACGATCCAGGACGAGGGAATTCTCCAGGTGGCTCAAGGTGTGACGTCACTACCGGAGTTGCAACGAGTATTGAAGCAGCAGCAGTAAATTTGGGTCTGGAATCGCCATGTCCGTGAATGATCGCCAAGAGACGCGTTTTAGTTCGGAAGTTGATCCCCGCGAACTGGACGAATATCGCGAATTGAGCCGTTTGGCCATCGTCGCCTTGATCGTAGCCGTGTTTTCCGTGCTGGCGATCGTCCACCCGCTGTTGTGGATCGCGCCCGTATTGGGCTTCGTGCTGTCGACGCTGTCGCTTCGACAACTGAGTCGGCCCGAGAGCCCGACAGGCGGCAAAGCCATGTCGGCGGTGGCGCTATGCCTCAGTTTATTCTTCCTAGCGTATGCTCCCACGCGAGCGATCTCTCACGAGCGAATGCTGTATCAACTGGCTCAGGATAAGGCGACGTCTTGGCTTGAGTTATTACGCACTGGTCGAGTCCAAGAGGCACACCAACTCAGTCTGCCACAAATGACGCGACACCAAGGTTCCGATTCCTTAGAGGAGTATTATCAGGGGGCTGGATTGCCGAGCAGTCCGCCAGATACGACCATGCTTGAAAGCGCGCCGCCCAGTCCTCCCCCGTCAAGTCAGTTGGAAGGTTTCAAAAACTTACCGCTAGTGGCCAAGATCTTGGAATATGGGACATCGAGCGAAATCCGTTTTGTCGGCGACATCGCGCAGCAAGGGCGGGGAAACGAGACGAAAATTACCCAACGCTTCACCGCGGCTCGCGAGCAGGGCGGTCGTACGGAGAGTTTCGATTTCCTCGTGCATACCACGCGAACTCTCATCAGCAATCACGCCGAATGGCACGTGGGCGAATTGAGCGAACCACGTCAGTAATCTATCGAGCCGTGTTTGTCGTCGAGCTGGTCGACTACTCACGTCGCTTGCATTAGTTGTGGTCGTACTTA
>JBGTHH010000739.1:0-6711 GCA_041746275.1 Pirellulaceae bacterium
GGCATAAGCCATCTCCAGCGCAATATTGGCCGTCAGTGTTCGCACCGGTTGAAAGATACTACGAGGGGTTTGTACGACGTTGCCGGCCACCATTAACACGGCCATCGTTTCACCGAGCGCGCGGCCCGTCGCCAATAGAACCGCCGTGAACAACCCCGATCGCGCGGCGGGTAGCGCGACGCCGCTGACCGTTCTCCAACGCGAAAACCCCAACGCCGCGGCAGCCTGCAAGTAGCCGCGTGGCAGGCTTTCCAATGCGGCTCCGGAGATCAAGGCAATGGTGGGCACAATCATAATCGTCAAGATGATGATGGCCGCCAACAGGCTGCTTCCCGGCGGTTGCCAACGCGCCACCCAGGGCACAAGCACCACCAAGCCCCACAGCCCGTAGACCACCGACGGGATACCCGCCAACAATTCAACAACTTTGCCTAATGCACTTCTCAGGATCGGCGGGGCGTAATAGTGGGCAAAGACCGCCGAACCGATCCCCAACGGCGTGGCCAGCGTGACGGCTCCCGCAGTTGTCAGCAACGTACCCACGATCATCGGCAGCATTTGAAACTGACCTTGCGATGTCGCAGTCGGGTGCCACGACGCATCGGTCATGAATCGCCACAGTCCCACGTGCAGTAGGGCAGGACGCGACTCGAGCCACAAGAACAACGCGACCAGCAGCACGATCCCGCCGCTCACCAGCGCGCAGCCTCGCAAGATCCAAACGAGTATTCGATCACTCCGCGAGTGGGACAAAGTACTGCTCCTGGATCAGGTCATGCACCTCCGGGGAACGCGTGAAAGCAAGGAACGTGTCCACGATGGCGCGCGGCGCGGATTGGGTGACCAAGTTCAAGGGACGCGTTAGCGGAAACGAGCCGAGTCGGACGTTTTCGATCGTTGCCGCGACGCCTCCCAGCGGGAGTAACTTGATAGCCACGCCCTGCTCGGCATCATATTCGGCCGTACCAATCGAAACGTAGCCGATCGCGTGCGGATTCCCGGCCACGGTCTTAACACCCTGCTCGTTGTCGCCGATGACGACGTCGGCCTGAATGTCGGAGCTCGCCAAGTGAAAGTAGGTTAAAAACAACTCCAGGGTCGAACGCCCCTCGGCTTTAGTGACCACCGTGATCTCGGCTGCAGCTCCACCCACCTCTTGCCAATTCGTGATACGCCCCGTGAAGATCGCGACGATCTGCTCGTCACTTAACGCCGAGATGGGGTTCTGCCGGTGAACGATGATGCCGACACCATCACGCGCTATTGTAAAAGAGTGTAGGTCCTGTTCGTCGGGTTTGAGGTCGCGCGAGACCATGCCGATATCGGCGAGATCGCGTCGTACGTCGGCGATGCCGCGCGATGAGCCGCCACTTTGAACGTCCACGCGCACACCCGGATGCCGCTCCTCGAATCGTTTCGCGATCTCTCCCATCAGCGGCGCTATGGTGCTTGAACCCGTCAACACGATCCGGTCGGTGACCTCCCCGGCCGGAGAACATGCACCACCGAGCAATACACTGAAAGCAACGATAAGAATGAGAGGTGAGAGCCTATCCGAAAAGGGGTCTGACCCTTTGGAGGCGGATCGATTCCGCTGGGTTTTTTGCCTCGTCGGCGAGGGTCTGACCCCTTTTCGGACAGGCGCTGAACGCAAGACTGACATGGATTTCGCCAAGGGAGCCGGGACCAAAACTAGGTCCACTATAACGACAATCTCCCGAGACCGACATTCCCGCTTTGGTCACCTTGAACGCCGCTTGGCAGCGAACTCACACGTCGCGGTGAGAAACCATCAGGCAACACCGTTGTTACTTCAACGGAAACAGCGCGGCACCCAGCACGGTCGCGGCCAGGCCAGCGACTCCCATCACGATACTCAACGGCGCGACGGTCTTGAGCCCTTCGGTCTCGGTCATTCCGCTCATCTGGCAGATCACCCAGAAGCCGCTATCCGCCATCCAGGCCACCGGTTTCGAGCCGCAACCGATCGCCAACGCCAAGTACACCGTGTGGAAGGTAAGCTGGCCGGACACTGCGAAGTGTTCGAGCACGCTGACGGCGGTGATCATCGCCACCGTGGCCGAGCCTTGTGCTGTGCGGATCGCTGCCGTCACGAGAAATGCCAGCGGCAAGATCATGACGGGGTTCAGATCGCTGGTAAGTCGCGCAATCTCCTCGGCGATGCCACACTGTTGGACGGTCGTTCCAAAGGCACCACCGCCAGCGGTAATCAAGATGATGACTCCGCCTCCCGCTAACGCCGACTGGATCGCCGCGCCAAGATGTTTCCGGCTGAGATGAGTTTGCCGCACGAGCAAACCTAATCCCAGAGCGGCGGCGATCATCAGTGCCACGTTCTTGTCGCCGACGAACAGGACGATCGCTCGCAGGACGTTGACCCAATCGTGATCTCCAGCGGGGAAAGACGTTTCCACAACGGTCTTGGCGGCGATCAGCACAACCGGTAACAGGATCGGCAGCAACGACAGCCACACCGGCGGTAACTCGCCTTCATCGCGCTGTGACAGGGCTTGCAGGTCGGTAAGCGATACATCCGCGGTTTCACGTAGAGGAATCTCCATGCGACCATTCAACCACACAGCAAAGAGATAGCCCGCACCACTGGCAAACAGTCCGACAACGGTGCCTCCCACAATCATCGCGGTCAAACTGACTCCCAACTGGTTCGCAACGAGCAGCGGACCCGGCGTCGGCGGGACGAGCGAGTGGGCCATGGTGGCACCCGCCACAATCGTCAGGATGTACAGCAAGTAGTTCCCGCCGGTACGCAAACAAAGCGCTTTGCCCAAGGGCATCATCAGGTAGAAAACTGTATCAAAGAAGACGGGAATCCCCAGCAAAAAGCCGCTGGAGATAAAGGCGGCTGGAGCGCGACGCTCGCCGACCAATCGTAACGTCGAACGCACGATCTTGTCGGCGGCACCACTATCGAGCAGGCATTTGCCCACAATGGACGCCATGGCGATGAGGATGCCGATGCTCGCGCAGGTATCGCCAAACCCCTTGGCCACGCGTTCAGGAGCCGAGGAAGCGACAAACTTCTTCGCGGATGCTTCGGTCCAGGCACCTTTGGCGACTTGTTTGTCCGCGTGGTCGCGCAACGTGGCCGTCGGCGTGAGTAGTGCGACGGCCAACGCAGCCAACAGCAGCGCTAGAAACGCGTGCAACCGCAAGACCAAGATGCCGCCCAAGACGATGGCGACCGCGATGGCCAGAATCAATACCGGGTGCATGCCAAACCTTCCCGCCTGAAAATGTGAAGCCACGAAGATAGCAGATTCAGCACGCCTCGCCCATTCAGTCCACCAACTTCAGCTCGCAAGCAACGCATCTCCGCACGAGCCTGCCAGCGTCTCAATCTGGAATCACGCATCGGGTTCAGGGTTCGTTGAGCTTGCTATACAGGGTCGCGCGACTAATCCCGAGTATCTTGCAGGCCTGGGTCTTGTTGCCCCCACAATGTTCGAGAACATGCCGAATGTGCCGCTCTTCGGCGTCCCGCAGGGTGGTCAGTGCCGGCGGCAATGTCAACGCGCCGCTCGCCACCGGCAATCCGAGGTCGACGATTCGGACTTCATCTTCCGTTCCCAAAACTACGGCACGTTCAACGGCATTCTTCAACTCGCGAACGTTGCCGGGCCAGCGATAGCCGCGTAGCGCGTGAATCGCTTCCTGGGACAAACAAAAGGGACCACGTCCCATCAGTTGACGAAAGCCTTCCAAGAACATCGCCGCCAGTTCGACAACATCGTCGCCGCGATCACGCAGGGGCGGCATCTGAATATCGATCACCCGCAAGCGATAATATAAGTCCTCGCGAAAACGTCGCTGCTCGATTAAGCTCGGCAAGTCGCGATGAGTCGCGGCGATCATCCGCACATCCACATTGATCTCCTCTTCGCCGCCCAAACGTTGAAACGCGTGGCCTTCGAGTACGCGCAGCAGTTTGGCTTGGCAGGCGAGACTCATCTCTCCCACTTCGTCCAGAAACAGGGTTCCTCGATGGGCTCGCTCAAACTGACCGATGTAGCGACGATCGGCACCCGTGAAGGCTCCGACTTCGTGTCCGAACAACTCGCTCTCCAGCAGCGTTTCACTGAAGGCCGCGCAGTTAACCGTCACGTAGGGCCCGGCGCTACAGCGACTCAAGTCGTGAATCGAACGGGCCACCAACTCCTTGCCGGTGCCGCTTTCGCCTAAGATCAAAATCGTGGAGGTGGCCGGTCCTACGCGGGCAATCTGATCCAGCACGCGTTGCATGGCGGAGCTCGATCCCACCAGTTGATTTTGGCTGGACAAGCGCCGCCGCAGTTGCGCGTTGGCCAACTCGAGTCGCTCGCGATGTTCAAGGTTCTCGAGCGCCAAGCCCGTTTGATGGGCGACGACCACGGAGAAGTCCAGATCGCTGGCCGAGAATGGACCGCGTGACGAGTGACGATGACACTCGAGGGCACCGCGGCAACTTGAAGATCCCGGAATAGGAACTCCCAAGGCGAATCCCACGGAAGGCGGCGCATCGATCACCGAATCATTCTCGGAAACCGACTGCTCATCGATCAGGATCGCCTTGTTCTTCTCGACGGCCAGGCTGGCCAATAAATGCTTTTCCGGAAGTTGTCCCCGGTGACCTGCGGAACGCAGACGCCCATCCGTTGCCACCAACCACAGCGACACCTCGTCGGCATCAATGCCATCGACCAGCGCGTCCATGGCCGAACGAAATAGCACATCGACGTCCGTGTGCTGGTGTAGTAAGTTCGCCAACCGACAGAGGACGGCCGAGTCGCGCACGATACGGGCCATCGATTCGCTCACACTTTGTTCGACGAGTCCGCCACTGGGCGCGAAGTCGTAGCGGTTGCCCATCATCGTAGTGGCACGAAAGACGGAAGTCGGCGAGTCAGTCGCTCCCTCGCCACGTTCGCTGTCCACGAACAAAATCAAGCGATCCCCGATGCGAATTAGATCGCCGCTCTCCAGAAGGCTCTGTTGGATTGGTTGCGAGTTGACCAACGTCCCATTCAGACTGTCACAGTCCTCGATATACCAACGATCCGCACGCAACATCACTCGCGCGTGCATCCGACTCGCTCGATCATCGTCCAATTGCAAATCGTTCGAGATATGGCGACCAATCGTCACAACTCCCACGTGACTCTCAAGACGCACTGTCGCTCCGGGTTTCGTTCCATTCAGCACAACCAGGGAATGCGACATGGTCACCCATTATCTCCAGTCAGACGGACATCGCGATGACTGCTATCGTACAGATTCAATGCGCTACGAACAACTGAAGTGTATTGATATGAGGCGCTCGGTCAGTAGGCGATCGCCACAACAGCTTCATCTTTGATTCGTAAGTTGTTTCTCTTACATGCTTTGTCAATCATGTTGCAGTATATCCCAGGGACTTGGCATGACTGTTGCTTAAGTGAGTAGGCGAAACAATGAGACGCTTTAGCTTGTTGGAGGCAATCCCGTGCCGCTGACAGCTTCGCCATAGTCTTTGAAGTGCGAGCCGATGCCTGAGGCTTGAGAGATGGTTGGTCCTGGGAAGAGGCTAACCATCTCTCTTTTTTTGCGCCCCTGTTTCACCCAACGTACCGCGTGATTCCCCGGCGTCTCAACAACCGGGGCCTCGAAAACTTCTCCATCGCACGGTCCCGACCCTGGGATGAGCTGAACTCGCCTTGTCGCCTCTGACCAGTTCTTGTATTTGTACCGCCCGTTGGCAAAAGTTCTCGCCAGCACTTGTCCCTGCTGGGGTCGCGTCGCTTGACGAACTGTCGCGTACCTCTCGTCCGTTATCTCATCTCGAACGATCGGATCTAAGCGCATGCTTAGTGGTAAACAGACTTCGTCGCTCGTCGAGCGCGCGGTGCTGACCCTGCTCGTGACGACGTGGAGCACCTGGCTGTGCTTCGGACAGTCGCCGCTGGGGCCTGGGCTTCCGTTTCCAGAGCCATTGCCCGCGCCGGCGGGTTCGATACCAATCAATGATGCCCTGATACCTGGAGAGCTTGTCGCCGAGGTACGGATCGTGGGTAACGAAACCGTCACGGTCGACACCATCATGTCGCATCTCAGGACACGCATCGATCGACAGTTTGATTCGGAAGTGCTGCAAGCGGACAAGCGCCGTCTCGCGTCCTCCGGTTTGTTTCGCGACGTGCGAATTTTTACTCAAAAGTCGCCCCAGGGAGTTGTGGTCACGTTCGAGGTATTCGAACGCCCCACGATTCGCTCGATCGAGTTTCGTGGCAACCGGGGCATGTCCGACCGCGCGTTGATCAAGCAATCGGGGCTGAAGGTCGGCGACGCGTTGAACTTCTACGCCATCGAGGAAGCTCGGCGTAAGGTGGAAGACCATTACCAATCGAAGGGTTTTCCGAAGGCGGAGGTGAGCATCCTGGAAGGCAACGAGCCCAATCACCGAGCGGCGGTGTTTATGGTTGCCGAGGGTCCTCTGCAGCGCATCTCCGATGTGGAGTTTGTGGGCAATTCATTCGTCTCGGCCAAACGACTTGAGACGTTGATTCAGTCGAAGCCCGGCTATTTGGGATACCTGTTCCGCGGCAAGGTCGATCGCACGAAGATCGATGGTGACGTGGAGCGGTTGACGGCCTACTATCGTGGCTTTGGGTTCTTCAAGGCACGGATTAGCCGTGAGTTGGAGTACAACGACGACAA
>JBGTHH010000740.1:0-11213 GCA_041746275.1 Pirellulaceae bacterium
TTTGGCCAGCAGGACCAATTCGCCCAGCGTTTCGCGTCGCTCGCGAAAGTACTGGTCCATTAACTCGCTACCCATCACCGCCATGGCATAGGGCATCGTCACGCGGGAGCCACACAAAACCGCGACAGGCCCCGCTTCGGCTCGCAACATCTCTTCGCCCAAGCACGGGGCCAATTCATCAAACGATCCCGTGTAGCAAGCCAAAAAGATCGCAATGGGAGCGCCACCGGCGAGTTGCACTTTGGCCATGTCATCCGAGTGGAAGATGTGATAGTGACCTCCGGGCGTTCGCACGCGGTCGAGATAACGTCGCTGACCGTGCCCGAGATAGACCCAAAACAGCGAACCTTCGTTCAACCGGTCCAGCGTCGCTTGATGGAAGAGTCGCGGGTCGGGACAGAACGGGCTGCGCCAACTGCCATAGGTCATGGAAGTTTCGTAGGCGGCCGGAATGCCGTCGGTCAGGAACTTGCGCGTCGCCGACTCGATCACATTGTCGACTACGGGGCCGAACCCGCCGACACCGGCCACGAAGTTGACGCGTCGCCGCCACGTGCCCAGTTGTCGACTTTGCTCATAGTGGATGATCTTCTTGACAACGCGTGTCAACTCCGTCGCCGAATCCACCGACAGCCGACCGATCGCTACGTCGGGCAACAGGTCGTCGTCAAGATCGGCGTAGGGATTGTCCGTCGCGATGAGGGGTTCCGATCCCCACATGACATTCACCCGAGCCTTGGCGTGAAACGTCGGTATGCCGATCGCGCGTCGCTGTTCGTCGGTTTCCGCTCGGGGGTCAGCGTCTCCCACCAACAAAATCGCTCGCAACTCGCCCGACTGGGCAATTCGCCGAATATCCGCCTGGATTTCCGTGGAGGATTGTTCGTTGGCGACAAAGGCAAAGCGGTGCCCTTGGGCCGCGCGATGTTCGAGCCATGGCTGCAATGCCTCGCGGAAAGCCGGTGGACAGACCACGACCGTGTCGGCCGAACGATCGGCGGCCAAAACCAGCAGGCAGGTCAGTGCGAACATCTGCATTCGAGCATCTCCCAAACGGACTTCATTCTACACTCATCTCAGCTTGGGAAGTGTATCGAGGATCGTTGCGTCGCGACAAGATGAACTCGTCGACAAGCCCACACCAGACGGCTACTTGTCGTGGATGCGACCATAGAATTCGGGGCGGCGATCGCGAAACCGATCGATAATGTGCTTGTCGGGCACCCGCACGATGCGTTTCCGGCGAGCGCGTTCGATATCGACCTCCGCGTATAGTGTCGCTGCCTGGGCATGGGCTGCCGCGGCGAGGATTCTGCCGCTGGGATCGCAGATCTTGCTTTGACCAATGAAATCAAAGCCGCGTTCGGTACCGACTCGATTCACGCACGCATAATAGACATTGTTCTCCATCGCCCGGGTGCTGATGACATGTTCCGTCATACACTCGGCCCCCGGCGGAAAGTTGGTCGGTAGGGCAATCAAATCGGCTCCTTCTAGTGCCATGACACGCGCCGACTCGGGAAACGCGCTGTCGTAGCAAATGTTCAATCCGACGCGCATCTCCCCCGCCGGATGCACCGCGAACGGCCGATCACCTGGGTCGGTAAAGCGATCAATCCCCAGGAACGGTAGATGAATCTTGCGGTAGCTCCCCACGACGCCGGTGGGGCCGAGCATGACACAGGCGTTGAAAAGCCGTCCGTCTGAGGCTTCCAGCATTCCCAGGATCGCGAACATATCGAGCCGCCGACACGACTCGATCAGCCGGTCGCAGCTTGGGCCGGGGATCGTTTCCGCAAACGGCAGTGCTTCCTCACGGCTGTCGAAACAGTAACCCGTCAGAGAGCACTCGGGAAAGATGGTGATCTTCGCCCCTTCCGCAGCGGTTGTCTCCAGGTGTGCTATCATGGCCTTGAGGTTGTCGGAGACTTTGCCCAAAGACACATCCATTTGGACCGCCGCGATTCGCGTCGTTTCGCTCATTTCCCGCTCCTTGTAGCTGAACTCACCAAATCGCCCATCGACTAGCGCATGGCATTTAATCGGCATCAGAACTCGATCTGAATCATCCTACTGTCCGCAAACTAGGTATTCACAATCCCCGCACGGGGGTGGCCACATCGGACTTTTGACAGAACCTTTTGAATTGATCAACACGCGCTCTGTTGAATTGATCAACCTGGGTTGACGCCTTCCCAGGTCCTGTCAACAATTAAACACTGATTTGAACAGTTGCTTACGCAATTGCCGCCCGCCTCGAATCCCACCTTGAAGAATCTTTTGGCCCACTGGCAAGTCTCATTTCAAACCAGAGGGGTTACATGTCGAATCCCACTGTTTTCGTTGCCACTTGGCCAACTTTACGGATAGTTCCCGACCGAAAACTCTACATGGACGTCAACTAGATGCCTGCCACAAAGAAACAGAAAAAATCCTCAACGACTCGCCCCGTCTCGATTTCAGCCAAGGAGTTCGCGCTCCAACGCCGCTTTCAAGAAGTCGCCGAGAAGTTGGCCAAGTCCACTACCGCCGATCTGAATGTGCCGCTTGGCCACTGGGCGGTGGCGGCGGATCGACGACTACCGTTCGCCTTGCTGCACCGATCGATTCGACAGATCATTAACAGTCGCTATGAGGATCTCGCGGCGACAGCGGGCGTCGGGCATAAAAAGTTGGAGTCCCTTGTGCTGCTATTGCATCGAGCTTTACAGGCCAAGGTGAATTCGAAACCAGAGATCGCACCTCCAGACGCGGCATCGGTTCCGCTTCATTCGACCACCTTCCAACTTGGCCAAGTCTCGCAGTTGATGTGGCTGCAGTGGCAGGAGACCGTGCGGCGACACCAACTGCACGACGAAATGCTTGGGCATTTGTCGCCATCACTGTACGAACTCCCCACGGTGATTTGGAAGAAGAAACTGGGGGATTATCTCGATTACACGATCGAAGAACTGCGAACCCTGAAAACTCATGGTGACAAACGCATTTCCGCAGTGCTGGAAGTGTTTCATCTCATTCATTCCGCGCTCGGTGATTCGCCGCGATCCTCCCGCGTTGCGATCAGCCTTCAACCGGCTTTCGTGCCACCTATCGAGGCTTGGATGCAAACCGTTCTCGCGCGGGAAGAAGCTCCTTCGCTGGACGACATTCGACACCACTTGGTCCTGCCCGTGTTGAATCAAATTGAACGAGACGCCGGAGACGTCGTTCATCGTCTCGCCGCAGGTCGGTTGGGCGTGGAGGCTTTTCCGGAAAGCGTTCGCGATCAGTCCTTGGAACTAGGCGTCACACGAGCCAGAATCTATCAACTGCTCGAAACCTGTATCGACGTCATGACCATTCGCTGGCCCGCCGGTCGTTGGTGGTTGCAGTTGTTGGCCGAAAAGCTTCGTGAGCAGGACGACGATACGGAAGCTCTTACCTTGGTCGAGGCATTGCAGTGGCTGCTCTATCCCCGCAGCCAACGGCAAATGACCGTCGAACCGGCCATCGCGTGACGCGGCTCTCGGCGGACACAAGCGTCGACCCCATAGAAACGAAGGGCAGCTCGCTCGATGCCTGCGGTATGTGATTTGCACCCCCCAGCAGACATTCTTGATGTTACCGTTGGCTTTTCATGAGGCCGTCGAAGGGACCGGGTGATGTGGAGATTATTGGCAGATGTCATGGCCCATTGCGCGCGTGTTGGGCTGCTGATCGTGGTGGTTCACTCACAAGCGATGATTGCGGCGGAAGAATTGACACCGGAGCCGCCTTCATTCGTCGATGCGATTATAGAGGCTGCGAATGACGACGCGAAGGCTTTGGAGTTGCTCGACGCACTTCCCGCTGATTTGTCCAGCGCGGACTTAGCGAAGTTGCGAGAACTCGATCGGCAACTCAGCGCGAATTCACCGGCTCACCGTAGTGTGATGGCGAGAAAGCTACTGACCGTCCTGCGGCGGAGTGGTGAGGTTCGCTCGCTGGTCTATTTGCACGAGGTCTTTGAGGCCGCTCCCGAACGCCGTCATTATGTCGCTCAGGAAATTGCTCAATTCGCGCTGACCCAACGCCGACGCCCCGAGGACTGGCGTTTGCTGGTACGTGCCACGGCGTTGGTCACAGGCGAACCCGCGCGCGATGTATTACGTGCCTTGCCGGTATTTCATGAACGCGGCACGAAACCACAGTGGCAGCGGGAGGTCATTCTGGCCGGCTTGCGATTGGGGTCCCCCGACGATCGGGAAGCAGTGCGAGTCTTACGGCATTGGACCGGCCAAACGATCGACGCGGGAGAGGATAGCGAGAAGGCACTGGCGGCTTGGCAGACGTGGTTCGATGCACGGTATCCCGAGTTGCCTCCACCCACGCTGCCCGTCGAAGTCGAAAACGGCCGTTACCGAGCGGCGGAACTGGTCGAGTTTCTTTCCCAATGGCCTGAGCCGGGCGATCCGTTGTCGGGTGCGAAAGCGATTGAAAAAGCCCTTTGCCTCAAGTGTCATCGTTATGGATCACGCGGCGAAGCGATGGGACCCGACCTGACCAACGTGCGACAGCGATTTCAATTGCAAGAGTTGGTTGAGGCGATCGTCTTTCCTTCGCAATCGTTGTCGGATCAATACACGACGTCCATCATCATCACACGGAGCGGACAAACATTCACGGGAGTGACCGCCGCCGAGGGGGACGACCTTGTGATCCTGCAAGCCAACGGCGAAAAGGCCCGAGTCGCTCGTTACGAGATCGACGAAGCACTGCCAAGTCGCAAGTCATCCATGCCGGATGGCTTGCTGGAACATCTTTCGCGTGACGAAGTCGCTGACCTGTTCGCTTATCTTCGCCGAGCGGAACGCTAGCAGGTGGCGCGGCGTGTGACACCTTGGTAACATTCACAAAATGGCGCAGTTTCGCACACGAATTGAACTGCGTTGTGCGATTCCGATCAGCCATGGGACTACGAATCGCGAGCACGGTACCTGTCGAGATCAAGCGTTCTCGACGATATTGCTAATGCATCGCTACATTCATGGACTCATCGTGACCGCCATCCCGTCGGTTGGCGATCGATCCGTTCTGTCGAGCCCTTGTTGGCTCATGAGTTGCAAGTACGTGATTTGTCCCAGCCGCCCTTTCCCTGATTGTTGAGACATGCCATGAATCCCTTCCTCGAAGCACCGATTGTGGTGCCTGTCGACTTATCGGAGGAATCGTTAGCGGCCGTGGAAGTCGCGCTGAAAATCGCCGAGGAACCTTCGCGCGTGCATATTGTGCAGATTCTCCCGGAAGGCCAAGCGTCCTCCGATCTGCTCTGGACGGCGATCGATCACGCGAAACGACGCAATGCCGCGATGGAAAAATTGCGAAGCGTCTTGCCGGATGACAAACTTGGCGAACTCAAGCTTTACATTGACTTTGGTGATCCAGGACACCGAATTGCCCAGCACGCCGAAGTCACACGTGCCAAGTTGATCGTGCTTCCGTCGCATGGCCGCCGGGGTGCCACGCGATTACTGCTAGGTTCGGTTGCCGAACGCGTCACCCGTTTGGCGAACTGCCCTGTCTTAGTACTGCGCCAATGAGTTAAGTGTGTCGCAGCCAATTGTTTTAGATCTCGCGGTGATAATTCACTGGCCCTCCGAGGCATGTAGCATATGATCTGCTCGGACCATCGCCTGGGCCATGCGAAACGACCACAGCGCGAACTCGTCGCGAGCCGACTCGGTTTCGGGAACTCCTTGCTGAGCGATAATCGCCTGCATGGCGAGGCCGGCAAACCATTTGACATCGGTCGCACCATGAGCTTCCGCCCCTGCTGGAACAGGGAACATTGGACTGACCATGAATGGGTTCCTTGTCTGGGATGTGATGATGATCGTGGAAGGTTACGCGAACATGCGGCTCGTTCGGCGCGATCATTGTATCCAACTTTCAACACATTCGTGGCCTGCCTGGGAGTTTCCGTACTGCGGGTCGCGATTACCACCCTCCGAAACCGCCCCTCCTCGACCCGTTTAACTCCCGTAAAGGAACCAACCATGCAAACGAATCATCGCCATTGCCTTTCATGGATCGGTCGGTTCGCCATGGCCGGCTGGACGGCTGTATTTTTTCTTGGTCTCGCTACATCCGAAGACCCAGCTCCGAATGGCCGTACTCCGACAAGTTCACGGCCCGCGACGGTCACTACAAGTCCAGAGGCAGCAGCCGAAGTGATGCCTCGTGTTTCCCTCGAAGTAGCTCGCGATCGCGCTCGGCTGATGCATGCGATATACGAGGCAACTCTCGAAGCCATGCATCAGCGCTACTTTCATGGCGAACGAGCGATGGTTCCAGCCCGTGCTCTGGAGGATGTCTTCAAGGTGATCGAACGTCAGAACCATGTCGAGTCACGTTGGATCTCCGCCAGCTTCAGTCCCATGAGCATTCGAAACGAACCCAAGTCGGAGTTCGAGACGCAAGCCTCACGGAAGATCGCCAAGGGTGAAGATGGGATCGAAACGATCGAGGATGGTTTTTACCGCCGCGCCGGCTCCATCCCGCTCCACGGTGGATGCGCCCATTGTCATGCGGGATTTTTCTCCAACACCTCCCCCTCACCTAAATTCGCCGGTCTGATCATTAGCATCCCAGTGGATTCCACCGCGACCCTGATTCATGAAGCATCCCAGCCCAGCCCGTAGCCCGTCAAAGCCACAACCAAATTGAGAATGGACTCTAAACTCACCCACATCCCTCCAACCACTGAGTCAGCCATGATGACGTTACGTCGAGTCGGCCGCACCCTGTCGCTTCTACTGTTACTTTTGTTTCTCGGGCAGCTTGTCAGAGGCTGGGAGCAGAGTCCGCTCGACTCGCGCTTGGCCGCGTCAGATGCCAGCGAGGAGGCTGCCGTTCCAGAGGCTCGACGCGTCACGGTTCGGGAAGCACGCCGCCAAGCCGAACTGCTGCATTCCTTGGCGCATGCGACGTTGCAGTTGGTTCACGAGCGATATTATCGCGAGGATGAAGGGTTGCCGATCCCCGCAGCCGTCGTGAATCAGGCGTTCGCGGAACTGAAGTCGGAACAACAGGTGACGTTACGCTGGCTGGCCGTTGAAGGTCAGGCCATGAACACAGATCATCGTGCTCGGGACGCCTTCGAGCGGGAGGCTGTAGCGGCCTTGCAAGCCGGCAAGAAATCCCATGAGCAGGTCGAGGTAGGTCTCTATCGCCGCGCCGCGCCGATCACGCTGACCAACCACTGCCTGAAGTGCCATGTCCCCGACCGCAAGTCCACCGAAGATCGTTCCGCCGGACTGGTCGTCAGTATCCCAGTTTCTTCTAAAATGGCCAGCACAGGGGAATGAGTACCGTGGCGACGATCCACAACAACAGATTCAACGGGGCTCCGATGCGCAGGAAATCCCCGAAGCGATATCCGCCTGGTCCATAGACCATCATGTTGGTTTGATACCCAATCGGCGTCATGAAGCTGGCTGAAGCTGCCAGAATCAACGCCATCAAGAACGGTTTGGGACTGGCATTGTCGTAAAGCCGCGCGGTTTCCAGACAAAACGGAAAGACCAAAACGGCCGCCGCGTTGTTGGTGATTAATTCCGTCAACAGCGAAGTGATGATATAGATGGCTGCCAAAGCGGCGATCGGCCCCAGTTCCCGTGTGGCATCAAACAGCGTGGCAGCGACGGCAGCGGCCGCTCCCGAGTTCTGCAACGCCGATCCGATGCCGAATGCCGCGGCAATCGTGATCAGGACTTGCCATTCAATGCTACGACGAGCATCACCGGCGGAAATACAGCCGGCCGCGACCATCAATACTGCGGCTAACGTGGCGGCCACGATCGTCGAAACCCACCCGGTGATCATCAGCAGGATCAACCCCGCAAACAACAACAACGAAATCCAAGCGCGGTCCCGTCGCAACGGTCGGTAATCGTCCACGTCGCTGATCAAGTAAAACGATGGATCGTGTCGATGGGCGCGCAGGAAGTGAGGCCGAACCTGCATGAGCAAGGTATCGCCAGGTCGCAGCGCGATATCGCCGATCTTTTTCGCCACGCGTTTCCCGCCGCGATGCACGGCCACGACGGCGGCTCCATACGTTGCTCGAAAATCCGCGTCGCGAATCGTCTTGCCCACCAACCGCGAGCTCTCCGAGATCACCGCCTCGCACAATCGACGTCCACGCTGTTCGCCCGACGAGACTTGATAATCTAACTCGGCGATGGGCACCAAGCCGACGATCTTCTCCAGATCGATGATGCTGCTGACGATGCCGGTGAAGACAATGCGGTCGTTTTCCTCGATCACATCGTCGGGTCCCACCGGCGCGATGACTTGGCCACTTCGATCGATTTCGATAAGGAACAAGCCAGGCAGGCTTCTCAGTCCCGCGTCTTCCACACTCCGTCCCACCAGCCGACAGCCGCGTTGAACCAACATCTCGGCCAGATACTCCCGACGGGATTCGCCGAGCTGCTCGAACAACTCCTTGCGATCTGGCAACAACCGCTGACCTACCAACAACAAGTACAGGATTCCCACCACGGCGTAAGGTAGCCCAATCATGCCGATTTCGAAGAGGTGCAATCCGGGCAAGCCGTTTTGCATCATCAAGCCGTTCACCACAAGATTCGTGGAAGTGCCGATCAACGTACACGTCCCACCGAGGATCGCCAGGTAGGACAGTGGGATAAGCAATTTGGACGGCGAGACGTGATTTCGCCGACTCCAATCCATGACCACTGGCACGAACATCGCCACAATGGGCGTATTGTTGAGAAAGGCGGACATCGGGATGACGACCGCCGCCAAGCGGGCTAGTACCGAGTTTCGGGTCCGCGCAGCTCCCAGAACCTGGTGGCCGATATAGTCCAAGATGCCCGTGTCTCGCAATCCCGCGGCGACCACAAACAACATCGCGACCGTAAGCATGCCGGGGTTCGAGAATCCGGCGAAGGCTTCCTCGGGGGTGATGATCCCCACGACCGCCAGCACTGCTGTCGCCGCGAGAAACAATAAATCGGGAGGAGCGATATTCTTGACCAGTGCCACAAACAGCAATGCGATCAACCCCAAGGTTTGCCAGGCTTCAATGCTCATGGTTGCTGCGGATTCCACCTCCGGTCTTCCCGATACAGTCGCTCCGCGATTGTAGTCGATCATCGAAGCTCGGCGAAGGACGTGTCTTGGCCAGCCCAGGCAGCCCGCTGCGTGAGCAAATGGTCACAGGCGGCCGAATCCAGAGTGGCAAAACACGTCGAAGTGCGAACCGAGCGGCTAACACGCGACGGTGCATGGCTTGTTTCGTCAGGTTATGGGTCGGCGAGGATCGAGCGATACTTTGCGGCCTCGTCCTCCGGCATCGATTTCAAGAGCGGGCGCATCGTATAGTTTCCACGCATCTTGCCATCCCGCATGTACATCCAATCGGAGATGTCTGTCTTTTTGATCGTCCATGACTGTCCAATCTTGACGTTGCCGAACGTTCTTGGGGACTCTAAAGCCCAATTCGGCGGTTCGGCCTTTCATTGACCAATCGATCTAATCCCAATGCCTGCAAACAGGCGGCACTCAGGGTGCCATCCGCATTCCAACCACGTGCTTCATAGTAAGCGGTCACGGCGACGTCCAGTTGCAATTGGGTTAGCGAGGCCAGCGCGTCGTCGGGCAAGACTTGTCGCAGGAACCGTTGGGGGAGCGTGTCTTCAGCCCGTGTCCAGCCCGCGTGCAGGTTGAACAATTTCTTGGCGGTCACGATCCTCGCGGCGGTTTCACGCAACTCGGCCGGTGTGATGTTCCAGCCGGTGACGCAGTTCAGGATCTCGGCGGCTTCCCCATAAAAATCCGCAAACACGCCGCGCAGGAATTTGCAAAAGATCATCGAATCGATCAACGCCGCCTTGTCCTCGGTCTCGACTGCCAGCGGTGCGGCGGCAGGAGTCAGCTTGTGTCGATCGGCGAGCTCCGAGAAGTCCACCTCATAAGCTCCGCTCCGGTTGTGGTCCGCACCGCGCGAGCCGACCGCGAATCCCAAAGCCATCGTCTGGAGTGATCGCGGTTCATAACCGGGCAGCTCCAGGCCTTTCACTTGAGGAGCGAAATCGAGCGTATCCTGTCCCAAGTGCTCCGCCAAGCGGCGGCTCCCTTCGGCCAGTTGATCCCCCCAACCATCGCGTTGCCCAATCGCATCGAGGGCGCGGAGCAGGGCCTCGCCATCGCCAAATCGCAGCCAGGGGCAATTCAATAGTCCCCGCTCGACACATTCCATCGCGAACGCGATCGTGCCTCCCGCACTGATCGTGTCGATGCCCAATTCGCCACAGCGTTGTGAAGCCCGCAAGACGATTTCCGCGTCGGCAATACCGCACAGCGGTCCCAGCGCGAAGAGGTTCTCGTATTCCAAGCGGACGCCACTTCCCGGCGCGGTGTTCGGTTCGTTCAACGCATAGATGTGTTCGCAGCCGATGGTACAGGCGGCGCAGTACGCGCGAGTCTTCTCGCGTGCGAGTTGCAGCGTCTCGGGCGCGAGATTCAGCGCGTTGGCAAAGCTGCCCTGCTGAAAGTTGCGCGTCGGCAAGGCGTTCAGGCGATTGAACAGCAGCAGATTCGCGGCCGTTCCCAGCTCGCGATACTTGGCTGTCGCCGGTCCGAAGGAGCGATCGGAAAGCTGTTTGGCCAACCGATTCAATTCCGCGGGTCGAGCCCACTCGCAACGCTGCGTGCCGCGCACGACGATCGCTTTAATGTTCTTCGCTCCCAACACCGCGCCGCTTCCACCGCGTCCGGCATGTCGTCCCGCGTGCGAAATCGTAGCGTAACGCACCTGACGCTCGCCCCCCGGACCAATGACCGCTGCGGCGAAGTCGCGCGGATAGCGCTGGGCGAGTTGTGTTTCCGTCTCGCGACAGCTCAATCCCCACAAGTCGTCCGCAGGATCAAGTCGGCAAGTCCCGTTGTCGACGACCAGCACGGAGGGTTGCCGGGCACGTCCCGTAAGGGCAATCGCGTCGTAGCCCGTCTTCTTACCCGCGAGTGCGAACGCGCTACTGACGAGCGAGTCGTTCAGTCGGTCGGTCAAAGGGCTCTTGCTGACGACCGCGAACTTGGCGGATGTGGTCAGCGGGCTGCCGACGAGCGGGCTGAACGCGAAGATGAGCGGGGCCTCAGGCGAGAGTGGATCGGCCGTCGCGCCGCCCTCGTCGAGCAGGAGGCGCACACCCAGGCCGCTGCCGCCG
>JBGTHH010000741.1:0-2944 GCA_041746275.1 Pirellulaceae bacterium
GGCGAAACAACGACAGCACCGTATCCAGCGAGCTGGGCTGCTGCAGCCGTTGGGCGAACGTCTCGATGGTGATGCGCCCATTCTCGGGAACCTCAAACCGGAAGAGATCGATATCCTTGCTCTCGGGACGATACAAGTACTGTCCATGAACGATATCGTAATCGCCCGGAAAGATTGGTTCGACGGTGTTCTCGGGAAAGTCGGACGGATTACCGGTCGGACTCCCAGTCAAACTTAATTGCCCGTTCAGCACCGTCAGCGAGGGCAGTTCATCCGTGTGACCCAGCCCCAGCAAGTGCCCGATCTCGTGCATCGCCGTTAAGAACCAACTGCCACCAAACGCGCCCGCCCCGGGATCGCTGAAATCCTGCAAGTCCATGATGGCAATCCCATCCAGCAATCCATTATTGCCCACCGCACAAGCGAAACTGCCCAGTCCGGTCGGCACGGGAGTGCTGGGACAAGCCAGACCGAGCACACCACCGGGGCCGTTCGAAACTTCGGAATCGATCGCACGCAGGTCTCCCGTAGCGATCGTCATGCCTAAATTGGCGGTCTCGATGAACTGGATGCCCATGACCGAACTGTACAGCGAGAAAATCTCGCGAGTGCGTTGCTTCTGAGTATCGGTGATGGCATTGATGAGGATGTTGCCCTGCGGATCAAAGCCGATGACCTCTTCAAAGTTGTAAAAGGCGGTGGTGATCCCAGGAAAATTGTCGGCGACGAACTCTTCCAAAAAGTGACGTTGCAGTTCGGGACGCAAGTCGCGATGCCCCGGCTCGGCCTCGTCCCCCGGGAAGTCCAAGTCGAAGTTCTGTGGGTCAATGGCCGAGGAAATCAACTGACTTCGCGACGCCCCTGTCAACACGCCGAGATTCGAGGCCGTGTCGAAACTGGAACCCAATCCTGTCAGTGTTAAATGCGTCGTCGGTGCGGCCGTCATGGCGATGACCGTGCTGCCCAATCCACTCGCAACCCGCGCGGTGAGAAGCTGCGTCGCGCGGGCGTTGGCGTTAATCGCGTTGACCAATTGCTGAGCGGTTGTCTGGTTGCCGGGGGTCGTGTTCAGCTCGACCAACACACGTTGTCCAACTACAGTCACGGTGGGCGTGCCAGCACCATTGAAGTTGCGTTTAGTCACCTCGACAGTGATCCGACTCGCGAAGTCATCGATCGCCGTGAACTCGACGGTCGCGGTGCCCTGCGTGCCGAAATCCGACGAGGCGACTGCAAACCGCGCGGTGCTGACCACGGGAGGCAACGGCTGGGCTTCATTCGTTCCAATCCTCAGGCGGAACGTGCCAGGCCCGCTGCCAAGCTCGTCGAGCGCGCGGTCGAAAATCAACACAGCTAAATCCGCCACCGGATCGTACTGGATCGAGGTGGGACGATAGACGACATCGTCCGTCGACTGCACCGTGTCATTGGTGAAGATCAATTGATAGAAGGCCGGATCGACCACCGTGGGATTGACCGCGAGCTGTCCGGTCGTGACTTGGGTGGGATGCAGATCGTCGTTGTTGAAGTAAACATTGATGCGATTTCGAAACTGCGTATTCACTCCGGTGATGTTGTTACGTACCACCGGCTGTGGAACCACCGACAGGATCTGGGCTCCCAAGTCCAGCTTAAAAGTCAAACCGAAACTGCTGCCGTTGTCGACACTGTCATCGGTGATATCGCCGAATGCTCCACCATTCACGTTGCGCAGCGCCAACGGCCCGGAGCCGATGATTTCGACGTGATACAGGTCGTCCGGCAAGGGTTCGCTGAAACGCATCACGACCTGCCGTGACGTTTCACCCAGTCCGAGATAGCCGGGGATGATCGGGATATCCGCGACATTCACCAACGGCAACCGCAAATTGCCCACACGGTTGCCGATCAGGGTATTCGGATTCCCAATCGTCAACGTCGCGCTGATTAACGCACTGGCGGCCGGATGCGCGTTGATGGCCGCGACAAACTCAGCGGCCGTCGTCGGCGCGAAACTGTTCGAGTTCACCTGAACAGTAATTAAGCGATCGGTAACGGTGACGCGCGGTGGTGCCACGCCCCCGAAATCGACGCGACTGATAGCGACCTCGATCCCCGTGCCGGCCGGTCCGGCTTGCTTGGCCGTGAGCTTTACCTCCAACGACGTGCCGACGCTCAGGTTGGTAACCACAGACGCGGCATTGGCTCCGTGGGTTACGATCGGAGAATAATTGATCGGTGCCACCGTCAAGTCGGTGGACGACAAGCCGCGCCGGATACTAGCCACAACCAATTGGCTGGCTTGTGGATGGGCATTGATCGCGGCCACCAATTCGTTCGCCTTGGTGCGCAGCGTCGTATTGAGTTCAATATGGATACGGTTACCAACCACACTCACTAGGGGCGCGGTCGGCGAGGCATTCTTGATCACGTCGATGGTGATGTTATTGCCCGATTCGCCAGACCTAACTGCGGTAAAGTCGAGCACAACGGCTCCCGCCGTGTTGAAATCGCTGGTCGCGCCCGCCTTGGCGAACAACCCGTCCCCACCACTGCGGGTCAGCCGGATGCCGCTCAATGTTTCCGGGTCGATGGCGGCACCGTCATTGAAGCCAAACACCAACTCGCTGGGCGAGATGTGATGCACACTTCCAGCGCGTAGCAGTTCGCCATCGTTGAGTTGTATGCCCGCCAATTGTGGGCCAACGGCCAGGAGCTGTCGCTGCTCCAGGGCCTCCAACAACGGTCGCCGGTCTTTGCGCCGCTTCAGACGCTCGGCCTGACGGTGACGGCTATTTCGGGACTTCCAATCAAAACGCAGTGGACGCCGGATAGGCATAGACGAACCCCTAGATCATCTGCACGGCAACAGATTGCCAGACAGCAGGATGCAAATCTAGTTAAAATAGGAAGTTTAGGACAACACTCTGCGCAGCTTCTAGCCACTTTTTGGATTGTAATTGCT
>JBGTHH010000742.1:0-6084 GCA_041746275.1 Pirellulaceae bacterium
GGCAGGAACCACTACGCCCCCGAGCAAGAGACCCGCCGCAAGGACGAGCTGGCGATGGAAGCTCTGGAAAGCCTGGACGCCGAGGGGTTACTGAAGGTCTGCCAAGAGCAACAGATCAGCATGTGTGGTGTCCTGCCCGCCGTGATCGTCATGGAGACGCTACGGAAACTGGATCGTCTTCACCACACTTCGCGAGTCGATTACACGACCAGTGCTGAAACCAGCGGCGATACCACGCGGGTTGTGGGTTACTGCGGCATGCTGTTTGAGTGAAGTGCTAGGCAACTACGGTTGGATGTTCGTCGTGCGGCAACATGTGCTGCTGAGTGACAGGACGTGGCGCTGCGAACCGGAAGGACGCGCACATCGCCGGAGCGGTGAACCATCCAACGCCGCTCGACATTCGTAAGCTTTCCAAGACACCACGTAACCACGGCGCTACCAGTACGCGCGTGAGCCGCCACGCGCTAGCGTCCGGGCCTCCCGGTTCGCTAGCTCGGACGTGTATAATGGCTTCGCAGCCGCTGGGGTGGGACCCTTGCCAACTGATGTTGTTAGTCCCATTCAACTCCTCTAAACTCCGTACCTTCACGTCTTCGTGCTGCGGCTCGATCGACGCGGGTGCTGTTTTGCCAATGAGTGGAAAGGATTCCCCATGCCACCGATCTGGAAGGAGCTTGCCTTCGTAGCGACCATCGCGGGGGTTGTGATGTTCACGAACCTGGGTGGAGCAAGGCTGTGGGATCGCGACGAACCACGAAACGCCGGTTGCGCCGCCGAGATGCAAGCCCGTGGAGATTGGGTCACTCCCGTCTTCGACGCCGAGTTGCGCACGCATAAGCCCGTGTTGCTGTACTGGTTGATCATGACGGCCTACAGCTTGTTCGGGATAAACGAGTTCTCGGCGAGATTCTGGTCCGCGGCCTTGGCGGTGGGTACGGCCATGTGTACTTACTTGATGGGTCGACACCTGTTCGGCGCAAAAGTCGGAGTGTGGGCGGGAATCATCTTGGCGTCGACGTTGATGTTTGACGTCGCCGGACGTGCCGCGACACCTGATTCACCCTTGATCTTCTTCTCGACGTTAGCGATTACGATTTATGTCCTGCGGGGACTTCCGCAGGCAGAGAGTGTGAGCGTACCGGGCGATACGTCACGCCCGTACTTTCCGAGTTGGCGCGGGGCGATCGCGATGTATGCGGTCATGGGCGTCGCGATGCTGGCCAAGGGGCCCGTTGGATTGATCTTGCCCACGGCGGTCATCGGGATGTTTTTGTTGATCGTGCGACTGCCGAACGCATTACCACAGCGTGAGTCGCATGGCCGTTGGTGGTGGTGTCAACGTGTCGCCCAAGTCTTCGCGCCAAAGCACTTTTTCGCGACTTGTTGGTCGATGCGTCCGCTCACCGCGCTCTGTGTGTCGCTCGCCGTCGCGGCACCATGGTACGTTTGGGTCGGTATGCGCACCGACGGTGCCTTCCTGCGGGGCTTCTTCCTGGAACACAACGTCGGGCGCGCGATGCAGAGCATGGAAGGGCACGGAGGATCGATCCTGTTCTATCCGCTCGCGATCCTCGTCGGTTTCTTTCCCTGGTCGGTTTTCGCCGTACCAGTGGTGCTGGATGCCTACCGTCATGGACGAGTCCAGCGGACGTGGCAACCGGGTTATCTGTTAGCCGCCTGTTGGGTCGGAGTGTATGTCGCGATCTTCTCCCTGGCAAAGACCAAACTTCCCAGCTACGTCACACCATGTTACCCCGCCTTGGCGACTGCAACCGCATGCTTTGTCCAGCGTTGGACCAACAACTCGCTCGCGACGTCGCGCAATTGGCTGCGTGTGGCGCTTGTGATCACCTCCATGGTCGGTATCGTAATGCTCATTGGCTTGCCGATCGCGGCCCATCGATACTTGCCCGGCGACGAGTGGTTGGGAGTGATCGGGTTGCTGCCTCTGGCATCGGGACTGATCACGTTGTACTTGGTCGAGCGTCATCGACATGTTCAGGCCGCCATTGTGTTTGGAGCCCTGGCGGTGTTGTGCATGGCCACGACATTCGGTGGTGTAACGGCGTTGGTCGACCGCCATCAGCATAACGATGTGTTATTGCAGGCCATCGCCGAGCGTGGCGAAGATTCGCGAGTCGTTTCGTTTGGGCTGTTGGAGCCGAGTTGGGTCTTTTATGGTCGGCGACCGATCGAGGAGGTCCACCACTTCGTGGCCCAGGTGCCGCATCACGCACGCGTGGAAGTGGCAGGTCGGTGGGTTCCCAAACGCCGCGTCACGGTTAATGACCTGCTAGTGCAAAGTGACGATCTACTGATCATTACCAACGATTTCCATCTGCCGAAGCTGCGGGAAATCTTGCCCGACGATTTCGAAGTGCTGGCGCAGTCTCCCCATTTCATGCGGAAGGGGAACTTGATGGTGCTGGGCCGCCGCGAGTCGGAGCAAACGGCTCGCGAACGTTCGACCGGGGCCACGTTGCGTTAGAGGCCGTCCGAAAGGGGTCTGCCCCTCTCCGGCGAGGCCAAAACCCCAGTGAAATCGACTCGGCTCCAAAGGGTCTGACCCCTTCTCGGACAGGCTGTTAGCGAGTCACATCTCACCAGCACGCTGGCAGCGGTTCAATCACCAAAGTCATCGAGTCGGTCGTCGTCCGGAAGCTTCGGCAGCGACTCGATATCGAAGCCCAATGCCTCGTCATCATCAACGAGATAGTCATGCGGGGTCACGCGATGCACGACCCGTGTGGCCGAGCGATTCACGTCGCGCCACGGAGCATATGATTCGGAGAGCTTTTCCTTGTACCAGGAGTAGGCGTCGTCCAAGCGTTCACTCCAGGGAACTTCCACGGCCGCGCCTTCACTGGGTTGGAGTCGCCACAAGATGTCGGTGCGCGGATAGGCATTCAACGTTCCCGTAAACTCCAACGCATGACCCATGGTGGCGGCCACGTCACGAATCCCGAGGTGCTCAATGAGCGAAGCACTTGCGTGGTGGTCCAGCAACGAGTTTTCGCTGTCAAAGTAAAGTTGCGGCAGACGTGCCCTGGCGTCGCGAACGGTGACGCGACACATGCCCAGTTCCATTTCGGCCGTGACATGCCTTAGCAGAACCTTCGCCACCTCCGCAGGCACGGATTCGACGCGTTGACCTATTTCGAGCATGCGTTCCGACGTGGCTAACAATCCCTGCGTGAATTCCAGGACGAAGGGGAGTCCATCCGTGGCGCGGACCAGCGTGGCTTCACCGCGAGCAATACAGGCATCGAGAATGATGTTGGGTTTGCGAAACGTGACGGTATCGGCACCCGGCATGGGCATCTCGGAATGCCGCGGACCTTGGACGTGGAAAAACGCGGCGGACGCTCGGTAGTCGTTTTGGATCGTCAACGTACTGTCTGACAACGCAATCTCCGGCGTTTGATTTAAATGAAACAACGTCCAACTCTCGTCGGTCGCGTGTGGCAGTTTGACTTGGAAATGCACGCCTCTGATCGCCAATCTGCCGCCGAGCAAATGGATCATCCGTTTGTCGTCCAGGCTAGAAGCCTGCTGGCGGTCGAAGATGATGAACGGTTGGTAGCCCACTCCGGCCTCGATGGTCAAATCATTGCGCAGGTCCAGCGTTAGGGGCTTGGCGTCATACCGATTGAATCGCAACTCGATGACGCGAATGCCGGGTTGATCGCGCAATTTTCGCACGGCTTCCTCCAGCGACCGCACGACCATCGAGTCCGCAGCCGTCGGTCCTTCCGGCCAAACGACCAATCGTTCGGCGGCCACATTACCGGGAGTCGCCGACGCGGGACTTGGGACCGATGGCGGGACCACAACTTCAGTCGTGGTGGAACCCTCTGACTTCGGCAGCGTTGCTGCGGTGTCGGCGACGGATTCGACCGGAGTCGTCGCTGCGGGAGACTCCGCCGCCGCGATCCCGACCGCTTTAGGAGAAGTGGCGGGGGGCGGTGCCTTGGGAGCGTCGGTGGTTGGCGTCGGGACGGGGATTTGGTTGGTGTCGCTGGTTACCGGCGGAGTCGTATCGACCGCCATGGCTGGATTAGAAAGCGGACGAATCGAGGCCTCGCTTGGCGGCGACGGAGCAGGCGCGGTATCGACGGCTTCCGGGATCGGTGTGGGGCTGCTAGGGGCGGGATCGATGGCGTCTGGCAACACGGGAGGCATCAGCGCGGCGCGCTCCACCGTTGCCGAGTGGGGCAGCATGGCATCGACACCAAACACGATGATCAACAGCAACACCAAGGGAACCAACCAAGGCAAATGATGCGAGAAGTCATGGAATCGCCCGCGCGGCGCGGGAGAATAGGCCGAGCGCCGGTTCGGGGCTACCAACCCCAACTTTTCACACAGCGCCATTAACTCCGCCGTCAGTTCGCTAGGGCGCTGATAGCGTTTACTGGGCAGCTTGGCCATCAACTTCAATAGGATGGGCGATATTTCCGCTGGCAGATCGGCTCGCAAATCACGCGGGTCCGGAGCCTCTTCGCTATTGTGGCTCAACAGTTTCTGTAACACCGTCCCCTCGGGAAACGGCGGCATCCCGGTCAGCATGTAGTAGAAGGTGCAACCCAGTGAATACAGATCGCTACGCACATCGGTGTCGCGCGGATCGCGAGCCTGTTCGGGCGAAATGTAGTCGAACGTGCCGAGCGTGACGCCGGTGGCCGTCAAGTCCTCATTCGACGATTCCACTTGATGGAGCCGAGCCAGCCCCATGTCGACCAACTTGGCTCGTCCATCCTCCATCACCAGCAGGTTCGAGGGCTTGATATCGCGGTGGACTACGTCGCGATGCGAGGCATGTTCCAAGGCATCGGCGACTTGAATCGTATAGCTAATGGCTTCGTCCAGCGGCAGCGGCCCCTTGTGCATGACCAGATCGCGCACATTCACGCCTTCGATGAACTCGAAGACAATGTAGTTCCAGCCTCCCTCCTCGCCGACCGAATAGACTCGGGCGATATTGGGATGATCCAGTCGCGCGGCGCTTTGCGCTTCGTTACGAAACCGCCGCAACGTGTCTTCGTCGGTTTGTTCGTTGGAGACGACCTTGACGGCGACGATTCGATCCAACGTAGTATCGACGGCACGAAATACGGCACCCATGCCGCCGCCGCCCACGAATTCCTCCAGCATGAACTGCCCGAGTCGTTGGCCCTCGAGCGACTTGCCGATCTCGGCGGGTCGATTCTGCGGCAGCGTTTCGATGGTGGCTGGAAGCGGGGTACGCTTGGAGATCACCGTTTGTTCGTTCGGAGCGAAGGAAGATGGCATACTTGCAACGCGCTCTGAAGGGCTTGTGCCAAGCAATCTTACTGGCACTTGGGTCTTGGCGGACGACGAGTTAGCGGCGTTTTCCCCAGCCAATGGCTCTTCCTAAGCTAAGTAGAGTCGATCCCTATCACTTTTGGCAATTCTGGCTGAAGCGTTTCGCCCGGCGAAGTTGAGCAACATCCGTGCGAGTTGAACGTCCCCATTCTAACGACGCGACGCAGTGCGGTCAACGAAACTCGAACCGCTTCCGAACCGAGGACAACGTTCGCAAGTCATTGGCAAATCAGGGGATGCCACCGCTGGCGGGCTACTGTCGCGCCCCTGTCATGCGGGAAACCGAAAGTCTTGGCTCAGAAGAACTCAGACGTGCTTCCCTTTCACATCATGCGATTGGGACTCACTGTTGTCGCGGTGCCACGCAATGTCATCCAGGTTCCCATATCGGGCATCCCCTTTCCCGGCGCGGGAGCTGTATTCCCACTCCGCCTCGGTAGGAAGCCTTAAGTTCAGGTCCGGCACTCGCTCATTCAGCCGCTTCATAACGTCCTGGCAATCGTGCCAACTGACCTGCTCCACCGGGCGCGATGCACCCTTGAACTGGCTAGGAGTTTTTCCCGTGACGGCCTCCCACAACGACTGCGTGCAATGCGTGTCGAAAAGCCATAAGCCGTGACTGATCGTCACCCAATGCTGTGGGCCTTCGTAATCGGTTGCAACTTGACGGCGGGGGTGCGGGCGCTAACATTGTTCTTGAACCGCCATCTGAAGGTGGTCGTAGTTCAAGTCAGA
>JBGTHH010000743.1:0-18370 GCA_041746275.1 Pirellulaceae bacterium
CTTCTGCTCGCACTTCTTGCGGCCTTCGAGGATCGCCAGGACGTACTCCCAGGAGTTCTCCCCCTTGTCGAGCAGCGGCACGAGAACTTGCCGGTGGAAGGCCGTGCCGGACTCGCAGCCGAGGTACTGTAGGACGCTGCCGATGCCGGGGAACGGGCCACGGTTCTGCCAGACCTCGGAGAGAACTTCGTTGAGCCAGACGAGATGCTTGTCCCAATCGCCTGCGACTTTGCCATCGTCCTTGACGGCCTGCACCGACTGCACCAGCCGCTCCAGCGCCCCGACCGCCATATCGTCGCCGAGTTGTTCGGCGACGTAGGAGAAATTGAGCATCGCCCCTTCGGGGACGAGGCACAGGATGTTCTTCGGGTCGTGACCGGCCTTCAGGTACTCGTGGTAGGGCAGCCGGAAACCTTGGTTCTCAAAATCGTGTGTGATGCACCGGGACCAGATGGGGTACTGGTCCGGGAACTTCGGCAACTTCGTCCCGAAGTAAAGCTGCGGCCCGATCTGCGAGATGCGGCTGACACCCAGCAGGATGCGGTTCAGGCTCTCATCGAGCGGATTGCCGTGGTTGCAGTAGAAGAAGACAAGCGACTTCGCCTTCTCAAGTTTCCCCCAAAAGTTCTTGAGCAGGGCGATCTGCCGATCGGGTTCAAAGACCCAGCCGAACTCCTTGTTCTTCTGGTCCGACTCCCGGATGTCGAGCTTTTCGTCCTCGCAGATGATGCGAAAGTTCTCCTCCCGCATCCATCGGTAGGGCGACGGGCAGACGGAGTACGGTGGGATGTCCTCACGCACGGACGGCAACTGGCGGAATTCCAGCGGGTCGTTGTGCGTGATCGTGTAACCGACCTTGGAGAAGGCAATCGGGTCACGAGAACACGGCGGCTGCCAGCCATCGAGTTCGGCCAGAGGTAGACCCGCCGCCTTGTCCTCTCGGTCGTCGTCCCGACCGTCCCGGATGTGCTGCTGCACTACGCAATAGGAATTCTTGCTGGGATGATCGCAGATGTGACCATCCCAAGCCCTGTCGTGCCAGACGAGGCGCGTTGATAGGTGAGTTGTCATATGTGGAGGGTACCTCAGTGCTGGATTAGTGTCTCGTCATTGGGACATCGATGGTCGGAATCATGCCCTTGCGGTTATGAAAATCGGGACCGGCCGCACCAGCTCGCATAGGTAACCAATGAGGGCGTTTCTTCCTTCTGCCCTGATTGGAGACCTCATGATTTCGCCTCGCGATCCGGAAACCATGACCGAGCGGGAGCGCCGCGATGAAGTCGCCAGCATCCTGGCGACCGGCCTGCTCCGCCGCGTGCGGTCGGCCAAAACGATCCCTTCTGACGCTGGCAAAACATCTTCTTCGTTGCCGCAGTTCGGACTTGATCTTTCTTCGAAAACGAGGCTCAGTGTGGCTCAACGACCCACCGGTTAACGGGTCGAGTCTCGGCACCACCAGATGAAAGGAGCCACATTGATGCACGACATCGCAACGCAACTCGCAGCATTGGACGGCATGACCACCGGGGAACTTGCCGACCTCTATCGAGAACTGCACGGCCAACCTTGCCGCACCCGGCACCGGGCCTACCTCGTCCGCAAGAACGCATGGCGCATCCAAGCCAACGCCGAAGGTGACCTGTCGGAACGCGCCCGCCAGCGGGCGGCAGAACTGGCCAATGACGCCGACGTGCGGGTGATGGCACCGAAGACCATGATCTGCCCACCGCAGACCGGCGAGTCGGTGACGGTGACCCGCCCAGTATCAAGAGGAGGTTCTGGCAAGTCGGTTGATTCGCGCATCCCGCCTCCGGGCACCGCACTCGTTCGCGAGTACAAGGGGCGCATGATCAGGGCTGTGGTCCTCGAGGATGGTCATAGCTTCGAGTGCAACGGCGAGAGATTCCGCACGCTCAGCGCACTGACAAAGAAGATCACCGGCAGCCACATGAATGGGTTCCGGTTCTTCAGATTGGGGGCACAGCGATGAGAAAGAGCCGAGCCACTGACATCGCCAAACCAGCCAAGCCGATCACGCGGTGCGCCATCTACACGCGCAAGTCGAGCGAGGAAGGCTTGGACCAGGAATTCAACTCTCTCGACGCACAGCGTGAGGCTGCCGAGTCTTTCATCGCCAGCCAGAAGGCCGAGGGGTGGACGGCGCTCCCGGACCGCTACGACGACGGCGGCTACTCCGGCGGCAGCATAGAGCGCCCGGCGTTGGATCGGCTGCTCAAAGACATCGACGCGGGCAAGGTCGACTGCGTCGTGGTCTATAAGGTGGACCGACTCTCTCGGTCGCTGATGGACTTTGCCCGCATCATGGAGACATTCGAGCGCCATGGCGTTTCGTTTGTCTCGGTCACTCAGCAGTTCAACACGACCCACTCCATGGGCCGACTCACGTTGAACATCCTGCTCTCGTTCGCCCAATTCGAGCGGGAGATCATCGGCGAACGCATCCGCGACAAACTCGCCGCCCAGGCCCGCAAGGGCAAGTGGACCGGCGGCGCTCCGATGCTGGGCTACGACGTGGATCGCTCGGGACCGAGTCCGCGATTGGTAATCAACGCGAAAGAGGCCGCGCAGGTTCGTGAGATCTTCCGCATGTACCTGCAGGAGGCGTCGCTGCTACCGGTGGTCAAGGAACTGGCCCGCCGTAATTGGCGGAACAAACGGCGCACCACGAAAAAGGGACATCAAGTCGGCGGGCGCACCTTCGACAAGTCAATGCTGCACTTCCTGCTGACCAGCCCGGTCTATACGGGGCAGATGCCATACAAAGGCGAGCTGTATCCAGGCGAGCACGAAGCGATCATCGATCACGAGTTATTCGACAGGGTTCAGCACCAGCTCAAGGAGAATGGCCGGGCAGGCGGTGCGGAGGTGCGCAACAAGTACGGGGCGCTGCTGCGAGGGCTCCTCCGATGCAAAGGTTGCGGGGCTTCCATGACACACACGTTCCGTCGTAGCAAAGGTCGCCATTTGTATCGGTTCTATCGTTGTACCCACGAAATCAAGAATGGTAGAGACGCGTGCAAGGCCGAGACGTTGCCGGCCTTGGAGATCGAGGCGGTCGTCGTCGACGAGGTTCGCCGCCTGGCCTACGACGAGGCGCTACTCGCCCAGGTATTGACCGACGCCCGTGCGGCGATCCAGGGCGAACTGGTGGCCGCCCGGCGCGACCGCGACGACCTCAAACGTGAGCGCGATCGAAATGACCGTGAACTACGCCAACTCGCCGCGAGCGGCCAAACAAATGCAGACATGACCAAACGAATTGCAGACCTACATGCCCGCTTGGCCGAGGCAGACCGACAACTGCCCGAACTCGAGGCTCGCGTCGCAGGTTTTGAAGCTCAGACCGTCACACCAGCGGAGGCGCGGGCCGCGTTCGCCGACTTCGACTCTCTTTGGAAAAAACTGATCCCTCGCGAGCAAGCACGCCTGCTGAAGCTCCTGATCGCCTCGGTCGACTACGACGGTGCTGCGGGCACCATCTCGGTCACCTTCCGCCCAACGAGCATCCGATCGCTGATCGACCGAAAATTGGAGCAAGCAGCATGACGACCGTCACTCGCGAATTCCACTTCGCCCGCAAATCGCGCCGCAAGGTCATCAAGCCCGGACCGGCCCCTGAGCCACCGACACCCCAGGGCCGTATCCCTCGTGTGGCGAAATTGATGGCACTCGCGATTCGTTTCGACCAGATGCTCGCAAATGGCGACATTGCCAGCATGTCCGACCTTGCTCGCCTCGTCCACGTTACGCAGCCGCGCATGACCCAGATCATGAATCTGCTGCACTTGGCCCCCGACATCCAAGAACAACTGCTCAGCATGCAGCCAGTTGAAGCTGGCAAGGATTTGATCACAGAGCGTGATGTGCGACCAATTATCCGATTTCACAATTGGGAACGGCAGCGAGTGCTTTGGTCGAACTTGATACGGCCTCCCAACGTCTCGTGAAGCGGACAACTGCGTCGAGTAGTTGACGCATCGGCCGTACACTTCTACTGCGCTTGAGATTTTTTAGAAGGGCACAGTCCGCTGAAATCCCTTGACGCAAGCTCAGAACTAAACCAGCCGCTTGCGATTCGCTGGTTCACTCGCTTCATGAGTTTCTCAGCCGAATATGGCCTACATCTTCACTCCATTTGCTGCTGTTACATCTTTCCGGTCGCTAAATTTTCCCTGACAAACTTATGACATCCAATTCCTCGAAGGGACGCGCCCCAGCGTCCATGAGGCTGCGGTTTGCCTCGTCGACAAAAGTAAACACTGGCTGCCGTCGGTCCAACGCCAAGCGAGCGGTTGCCCATGCCTTCCCTTCGGGTGCCGCGTGGGGCACCAACAATGCGCTAGCAAGTGCAGTCACCAAGTGATTTCGCTTCACCGCATGGGCGGACGTGGTTCGTCGGGTGCTTTCGGTAAAGGGCGATACGATCAATAACCGACCCTCCATCATCGCCTGCGTTCCCGTCCGGCCGATCCGCAGGCTCGCGAGTCCTCGAGCAGGACAGAAGATTACTGGCTGCTCGCCCCGCAAAAGAAACCCCATGCATTCTTTTTCCATCGGTGAATGAAATCCGCCCACGACAACGATGCCGGCGTCGCGTAATTCACGGATGGCGTCGAACGTCTTGATGACGACGCTGCCCGGACATTGGACGGAGCAAATCAAGCCCAAACACATTCGCTGTAGAATCGACTGATCGCCGATGCCATGCACTACCGCGCCCTGATGATTGACGGTCCATGCCGGCACGTCGGCCACTCGACTGTGACTGCCTTTCCGCGCGCGTGATGATGGCGTTCGTTCATTCGGCATCTTGGGCCCTCCCGGCATCGCGGTCTTGGCGGAGGAAGATCAGTAACTTGTCGGTCGGAATAGCAAACGTGGTCAGAACACGACGCAGGATGTCGCGGATGCCGTTGGCGGATAGGTTACTCTCGACGTACAGCCCCGCGCGGACTTCTAAGGCTTTGCGTAATCGGCCAGGGTCGGTCGTGAACGTGGAATTGCCGCGACTGGTGGTGAATTCCGGGTCGTCGCACAGACCACGAAACTTCTCAGCGTTGCTGTCGTGTATTCGCTGCAGAACCAGTTCATATAGCCGCTGCCATGTGGTGACTCCAGTAGTCCCCTGGCCTTCGAGGATAAACCCATGTGGGCGTTTGTAGGTGAAATCCTCATCGAGCCGGTGCGGCACTTCGCGGTTCAACTCGCCGATGATACGCTCGTTCTGGGCATGATCCGTTCCGCCGGTTTGCTCGGCTTCCTCCAGGCGGACAGTGGTGTATTGCTGCACGAGCGCCGAGAGTTCGCTGGCAACGGCATCGAACGCCGCCGCCTTTGCGTTGTACGCCCGCTTGAACTCGACGCCGGCTTCGAGCGCCTCCGGGTCGTTATGGTTGATCGATTGCCAGATATCGTCCGATAACGCGAGCAGGTTCTCGCGAACGGCCTCAAGATCCTCCAGGATTTGTCGGGTGCGTTCGGCGGCTTCCGGGGTCGTGAGCGTCATGGGCAGTCCTCCAGCAAAGTTTCCGTCGGTTCGTCCGCTTCCTTGTTTTTTTCGAAATACTCGCCGTCACGATCGTTGGTTTGCAGGATGTGACGCAGCTTCTTTTCCGCGACGAACTGAATCTGGCGGACGCGCTCACGTGTCAGGCCGAGCAAATCCGCGACCTCCTGAAGTGTGCATTCCGCCCCGCCGATTCCGTATCGCAACTTCAGAATCTGGGCGTCTCGCGGATCAAGGCACGCCAGCGCATACTCCACGATCTGCTGTGTCTCGTCACTCTCGATGGCTTGCGATGGTGAGCGGGTATGGCAGTCCAGTTTCACGAGCTGGTGTCGGTCTATTTCGGAAAACCGGCTGAAAGTGCGGGCCAGTTGATAATGTCGCCACTGCTTCGCCGAAACCCCTTCTTTTTCGAGCACCTTGGCGAAATGGATACGGGAATCCAGCTCGCCGTGTACAGCGATCAGTTTCGCCTTGATGAACTCCAGCCTGTAGCAGCTCCAATAGTAATGCGGCGGCACGTGAAGCGGCAGGCCCCATCTCAGGCCGTAGCGCTGGCAGGCGTTGCGAAGCCAGTGTCCAGCGTAGGTCGAGAACTGGTAGCCGCGATCCGGGTCGAATCGCTGCGCTGCTGCAAGCAAGCCGATTATCGCTGTCTGCTCAGCGTCCTCTTGGTCCATGGCGAACCAACGAATCAGCATTCGAGACGACTTACGCGCTAGCGGAAGGTGGAATTCGACGAACGCCTGGAACGCACCCGGCTCCTCTCGTTTCATCGCCATCGCCAAGTGGTCGCTCCGGGCCGCATAGGTGGGATACCGTGCAAACAGGTTCAACTCAGTGTCGGGCAACAAGGCAGTACGGACGCGGTGAAGCACGTCAGGCAACGTGGTCTGTTCTTCCTCCTGGAAGCTGATGGTCAACCCCTCGATTCGTTCGATCAGTCGCTTCGGAGGATCGCTGGAGAAGAACGGATGCTCGCGGTGCAGAATCCGCCGCCCGTCGGCCAGTGCGGTCGCCCACTGCCAGACCTGCTTGCGTGGAGTCTCGCAGGAGTAAATCAGGATGTGTTCGTGGTGGGAATGGCGGATCTGCCGCTGCACGTCGCGCAGGAGGGGGCGATTGGCCAGGACTGTCCGGTGGGCAGGGCAATGGAAGACCGTGAACCCGCGCTTTTGAGCCACGGTTGTCAGACGCAGCGTCGCATCGTGCCACGTGACCGCCGACGTGGCGCGCAGCCGATCCCAGCCGAGACACTCGATGAAGAGGTGCTCGAACGCATGCTCGGCCAGTGCTGCAACCACGCCGCCCATCGTCACGTCCCTTTACACCTCACGTTTGTCTCCCCCTATTCGTCGCCGTCATCGGCACCGTCCTGTGTCATCCGATACTTGATGTCATAAGATGTGATCGCATCCACCTCTTCAGGAGTAAATCCAAACCATTTGCCCAATTTGCGGTCGATTTCGTCAAGAATCTCCTTTGCTAACGATGCTTTCATTTCGTCGTAATTAATTACGTGTCCCTGCTTCGTCTTGATTGTCTTTCGAGAAGACGTCTCATGCAGACGCTTCGCTAATCGACTGGCCTGCCGAATCCAGTCTTCATCAAGAATGTTGGCAGGAATCCGAAATGTCCTCAAAAGCGCATCGTTGACGTGTTCGCAGTCCGAAAATGCACTGTAGTACCAGTAAAACAAAGACGAATTCAGCAGGCACGCCACGAAACTTGCTGCATTCTTCGATTTGAAGTTGATAACACGGCCATGCGGCGGGTCCATTCGCTTTCCATTACGAGTAAAGAAAGGCAGGCCGTCCATTGCCTTCAGCCAATACCTACATGCCTCTTGGTAGAACAACACGTTGTTATCGCTTTTGGAAGTGAGCGAATCAACTGTGGTGGTTGGAGTCTGAATCTTGTTAATAATATTTAAGTCAACTGCGTCGCCGAACTTTGCAATGCGATGACCGTGAATGCGTACATTGTGACTCACTGTGTGAATCGACGGTATCGCCGTTGGACGTTCTTGAGTGTAGAACCGGTTAATTCGAGTCGTTGCATAGGTGGACGTTTGTCCGGCAAGCGATATCAAAATGACAACCGGCATTTCAACGCCCTCAAACACGGACTCCGGGCGTCGGGGAAATGAAATACATGCCAATAGACCTCGTCCTACGAGCAGGTCTTGTAGTGTATTCAGACGCTCTGAACTGATTGCAGTTAACTGGACAATTAAACCTACCGGGGAGCGTCGTTGGGCCAGCGCGATAGATCGTTCAAATACGAAAGAGTAGAGGTTCTTTGTCGGGTGCGTTGCAAAATGGTTGATAGGAATTCTATAGCCAACAGAGTTTTCGGAATACACGACATATGGAGGGTTGCCAATGATCACATCAAACCCTCCGTTGCGCATGATGCCGTAGAACTCTACGAACCAATGGAACGGCTGGTGGCTGGCCTTCCAGGCGTCGAAGACCTTCTCCCTTTCGACATTGATGCCGTACTCACCCGCCAGGTAGCTGTCGAGTTCCTGGTCGAGCTTCGCGAGTCGGCGGCGGAGCTCCTGCTTGTCATTCGACGTGACTTTGCCGCCGTGCTTGGTCTGCTGTGCGCGGAACTGCTCGAAGCACTTCTCGACCGCGAGGGCATCCTCCTCGATGCGTTCCACCTCGGACGCGCCGAATCCGAGCGTTCCCTTCTGCGACTGGCGGATTTCGTTGAGAGATGCATAGCCGACCAACGTGTTGCCTGCGCGGATATTGAAGTCGATGTCGGGGAGCGGTTCAATCTGGCCTACTGTTTCGACCTGGGCCACTAGCTTGAGGAACAGGCGAAGTTTACAGATTTCAACGGCCTCCTCCATGATGTCGACGCCGAAGAGGTTGTTGATGATGATCGATTTGAGGATGAAATATCGCTCACTGGGATGCTGAGCGATCTGAGCCAGGATAGAGCGGAAGTCCTCGAAACGCTTCTTCTTCCCAGGCTTCACAACCGGGACAGGGGCAGGTGCCAGCAGTGCCTTAATCGCATCAGGCGTGAAGCGGCTCTGATGGTAGGCGACGACCTGCTCGATCTCCAACGCGCGAGTTTCGTTGCCGTTGCGGATATAGAGTGTCTTCTGCTTGCTTTCCCCGACAACATAAGCGGCGGTCTCTGCTGGCAGGACACGCAGCCAGAGCACTTGTTTCCCTTCAAGCATCACGAAATGTGCTCTGACCTTTTGACTGTTGAGAACGCCAAAGTGATTGATGAACAGTTGACGCAGCCAGAGTTCGTAGCCATCGGGATTTCGTTCGGATTCCTTGGAAAAGTAATTGTAGTCCGCTTCCAGGCCGAAAACCGTGCCGTCGTCCTGTACGCCGATGACGACATCGCCGCCTGCGGTGTTTAGCATTGCAGCGACCGACTTTAGGACATCATGGTTTCGGTCCTTGTCCTTCGCCTTCAACACTTCCTTGCGTTTGTCCTCGGGCATGGAGGCTTGCGACGTAGTGATGCAGTGCCGCATTGTCGTCTTGAACTCGCAGCGGTCATTTTCGCCACGGGCTATGAGCGACTTTACCTGTTCTTCCGGAGCCGAGGGAGCAGCATCGGGCTCCTCGATGAAGCTTGCCATCCCCTGTAGACAATCGCTGTACAGCGTTTCCAAGATGCGTAGCGCGGCAAAGAGAAATGCACCCGAGCCGCAGGTGGGGTCGAGGACAGTAATGCCCGATTCGAACTTCTCGTTTGACTTCTCTGGCACCCGGCCTGCGATCGCCTGCCAGAATGCTCGTAGAAGTTCTGGTCCCTCACTATTAAGAATGGCGTCGCGCGCGAATTGCCATATGTCGAGATTTTGTGTGATGAGGTCGTTAATTTGCTGGATTTCGCCCTTCATCAGCTTGTCTCGCAGTTCCAGGCAGCGCTGCCGGCGCGCAATGTACTCGCGCCAAGTTTCGGTCGGCAACGCGAATGGCTGCGGTGCGGCTTTGTTCCAACCACCACGCTTCGCGACATCCTTGACACCAGCCTCGACTTCCTTTGGCAACTCAAGTATCTCGCCAGCGTCGTCAATGACGCCATGGCGGACGGCGGCGTAGATATAGCGGTCGGGGTCGTCTCGAAGTAGCCGCCAGAGAAAGCTATCTGGCTTGAATGCAATGGGGCATTTTTTCTGTGCGGCGTCGAACAGGAAGGGGATGATCGTGTTCTTGCTTATGTACTCGGTGATGTCTTCCTTGGTGTAATAAGCCCCCATCTGTTTCTGGTTGATGTACTTCTCGAAGATGTAGCCGACCACGTCCGGGTTGATTTCGTTTCCGGCACGCAAGGGACGTTCATCGAGGTGCCAAGCGAATTCGTCGAAAAAGGCAAACAGCTTTTCGAAAGCCTTGTCGGGGATGTCGATATCGGTATTCCGTTCCTCGAGCTGGTGAACCTCGAAGAAGCCGCCGTTGAGATACGGCACCTTGCCGATCAGCTTTTCCATGTCACGATCGAGCTTGCGTTCGGCCTCGAGCTGGCCCAGACCGTCGTGGAACAGGCGCAGGAGGAAGTAGCGGTAGAACGACTGGAACTTGTCTTTGCCCTTGATCTCGCGGACCTGCCGCATGCGGTTTTGCATGTAGTTGGTGTCGCCGTCGAGGAAGCCCTTTTTCTGAATGAAGTAGACGAACATCAATCGGTTGAGCATGAGCGACGTGTACCACTCCAGATCGGCCTTGACCTTGATCCCCTTGATGAACTTGAGGAAGGCGGAATGCTCGGCCTTGAAGCGATCGTAGAACTTCTTAGTGACCTTGTCGACGTCGAGCGCGGCTTTGACTTTGCCCGTGACATCCGGCAGCGCCAATGTTTCTTCTTCCGCCATGCTGACCGCGATCTGGTCGAGCCGCTGGATGAGAGCGTCGCCGGTGGTGGAGGCGTCAAAACGATGATCGCGCGACGCGATCGGCTTGCCGGGCTCGCGGCGGACCCATTGCCAGACTTGCTGGCCGGTGTCCTTGTCGGCATAGATGACAAAATGTTCACGGGCGGTCTTGGTGACTTGGTGATCGATCTTGCGGCGGACGTTGCGGTCGGGGATGGTCGGACAGACATAGGCGACAAAACTTCGTTTCTGGGCCACGGCTGTGAGGCGCACGGTGTCCCCGTCGACGGGAATGTCAAGTTCGGCATGGTGCTTGTCCCATCCCAGGTGTTCGCGGAAGAGCGTATTGAAGTCGAACGACTTCAGGCACTTACGCACTTTGGCGGCATCGAACTTCATAAGCGTGTTTCCTTCATTCGGGCTTACGCAGACCCAGGGAGCAGATGACGTGCGGTTCGTTCGAATCTTCATCTTCAGCTACGCGGCACAACCGGGCATCGGCACGGAGTGATATCACCAACTCGGCCAGCGACTGGTCACTCACTCCGCTCTTGAGTTGGCGGTTCAGCGTGTCGGTGGCGGACTGGAGGAGCGGATACCTGTAGATGTCCTCGATAGCCTTGAATAATTCGGGCGTGGCGAAGAGTGTGCCCTTGACTGCGTCGGCGTAAGCTTTGAGACGCTCATACGACCGAAACCGGGCACCAGAAGGACGACCGAGTTGTCCACCGACGGACTTCTCCGTTTCGACGATCAGCTTCACGCCCTTGGCAACCATCTCATGGTGCTGTTCGTGTCTGGGTAACGCCGGGGTCTCGGGGGCGCATTCGGCGGCCTTCAGAATCGTGAACTGAGATTCCGTAACGCTGGTTCCCTCTTTGTTGATCCAGGCCAGTGCATCGCTGCCCTCGGCGGTGCGCAGGTAAACCAGCGCCCCCTCGGGGTGATCTGCCGTCGGCTTGTGCGGGCGGGTGGAGTAAACCACGTTGGGCATGGCTGGAATAATCTTCTCCAACTCCGGGTCGCGATCGATGGCGTTCTTCCAGATCTGGTAGGCGTAGGAAGCGAGATCGACCTCGGCGTCCTCGTCACCATCCAGAATGCCCGCCTTCTCAGTGAATAGATCACGTACCGACTGTGTGTCGTCCTGATCCTCGAAGAACGTCTCATCGGCACCAACGACTTCGGCGTTCTCGCGCAATCGCTGCCTTACACGCGAACGAAGTCGGATGATCCGTTCAACGCCCTCTGCGGGCAGGAATGAATAGCACATGATCGTGTCGGACTGCTGGCCGATGCGGTCCACGCGGCCTGCTCGCTGAATGAGACGGATGATCGCCCAAGGCAGGTCGAAGTTTACGATGACAGAGCAGTCCTGGAGGTTCTGGCCTTCGCTGAGCACGTCGGTCGCAAGAACAACACGAAGCTCTTTGGACGGTTCGATCAGGCTGCGCTTGTCGTTGCTAACGGGGCTGAATCGATAAGCCACTGCAGTCGGGTCGTCGGTATCGCCAGTAACCCCCTCAATGGCTCGAAGGCCGTGCGCCTTCAGATGATCAGTGAGATAGGCCACGGTATCGGCGAACTGTGAAAATATCAGCACTTTGTCATTGGGGTGTTGCTTCGTCAGCAGGGCGAGCAAGGCTTGGAACTTGGCATCGAACTTGGCGTCCCAGTCACCAGCCTTCCTGAGCACGTTCAGCAGCGACTTGGCGTCCTTGCGAAGATCGTCGGCTAGATTGTCGTCAAATAATTCGGGTTTGAGCCATTTGAAGCGTCGTCGGAATTGCGACCAATACGTGCCATAGACTTCTGTTGCCCGATCCCGTATATCGTTTTCGGTCATCACCTCGCGAATGGTGGAAGCTGGATCGGCTTCTTCGCTGGCGTTATCGTTATCAACGTTGGGTTCCCACAGGTCGGTGTCTTGATCGTTTGCCCAAGTATCGAGAAGCCCCATGTCCTGAGTGCCGATCGGAATGGGTAACCCCTTTTCAATGGCGTGTAGACAGATAAAGTTGCGGAGAATGTGGCGTTCCACGGAGAGGATGAACGCGTGCCCGCTGCTTTCCAGACGCTTGAATAGATTGGTGCGGCAGAAGCCTTTGAGTCGAGTACCGGCACGCGATAGATCGCCCAGAACCTTGGCTTCATCCGGCGTGGGTGGCTTGTGCGGCGATGGCTTCTGGTAGTTGCCCAAACCATATCGCGGCAGCGTCAAGTCGTTCACCGCTTTGACGACATCATCCGCAAAAAGGCGGGCGTACTGGTCATTGGGGTCCTTCTCGCTGATCCTAAACTTCACCGTCTTGGGCACGCGCGTCGGGAAGTAAGAACGTGTACCATCGGAGAATTCAAGATACTTGCGGTTCCGGACGGGGTCGAGCTTGGCATAGTTCTCCTGAATGAAACTGCGTGTGCGGCGAACGAGGTAGAGCCGCATCAGGTCCCGCCAATCGTCGGTGTGTTCGCTCTTCTCAAAGGCAGCCAGCGACCTAACGGGGCATTGATGGCGTCGAATGAACTCAGTCTCGCCAAGTTCTCGCAGGAGCTTCTCAGGTCGAATGCCGATGTCCTTCTGCTCGTCAATGAACAGCCGGAGTTGGTTCGACAGATCCAGGTAGGTCTTGTTGTACGGCGTGGCGGATAGGAGGATCACACGACTGTCGTTAGCAGCAATGTACTCCGCGATGGCACGATAGCGACTGCCTTGACGGTTACGCAAATTGTGGCTTTCGTCAATCAGTACCAGGCGAAAGCGACGCAGTTCAGGAAGCTCACGCTGGGCCTGAGTGATGGAAAGCACCTTGGCCCCTCGCATGCGATACTGGTGGGAATAATCTTCCCACATCCGAACCAAATTCCTCGGACAGATGACGAGCGTCTCGACACCGTGGTCGTCCTCAAAGATGCGGGCTAATGCGGTAGCCATGAGTGTCTTGCCGAGCCCGACGACATCGCCGATCACCACTCCGCCGCGCTTGTTCAGGTGATGGGCTGCGATCTTCACAGCGGCCTTCTGGAATTCAAAGAGCTTGTTGCCGAAGTCGCTTGGAATACGGAACTCCGTCAATCCGGCCCGCGCTTCCTGGGAAAGGTGGTAGGCCGTCTTGACATAGATGTGATACGGAGGAATAGGCTCCGAACGCGCCCAACTGTTGTTGATGATGTCAACTAAATCCTGAGAAATATCTATGCAAAAACGGTCGTTCCAGCGGTCCTCGAACCACTTGGCAAGTTTGTCGCAGGCATCATGGTCCATCACATCAACGTTGAGTTCACCCTGCTTCGAGAGGCCTGCCATTGTGAGATTGCTGCTTCCCAGATAGCCGATCTTCGGATTCAGCGGGTCTTGCCGAAAGAGTAAGTACAACTTGGCATGAAGAGGGTGACGTAGGAAGAGTTTGACGACCAGTTTCTGATTGGTGATCTGAGCCGCTAAGCGCCGAAGGCCCGCCTCGTCGGCATCTGTCGGAATGCCCACTGTTAGCTGATCGCGGAAATCCTGGGCAAGTTTCCTCTTCAAGGATATGGCTGTAGCTTGATCGATCTCGTCTTCATCATTGATGAGACTCATTGCTGAACGAAGTTGATCCTGCGGCATCTGTTGCATGCCAACGAGCAGTCTGCAGCAACGGCCATTGCCTCCAACCCAGTTCTCGACAAGTGAATCAATCTGTCTCCACCCTCGAAGGTTGAAATATCCAACACAAAAGTCTGAGCGTTCCGATAGTCTCATCGCCTCGGAAAGTGCGGGCAAGAGGTGCTTGTCTATGTTGTCGAAAATTTGGGGCACTACCTAGTCCTCACCGAGTGTTGTCGCTGGATTTAAGGGACGGGTTACCAAGGCCACGCTTCACCCAATCGTCAATGGCGTCCTTATGAAAGCGCCATCGCTTGCCGATCTTCGTACCGGGTAGCTTGTTCTCGACGGCGAGTTTGTAGAGTGTCGACTTGGAGATCCTCAGGTACTCCGCTAGTTCGTCCATCGTCATGATCTCGTCGCGTTTTGCCGCCATAGGCTGCTCCAAGCACCCCGTTCAGTCTGGTCGCGGATTTTCCACTTATTGCAACGGATATTGTCCGTATTTCGCTGATGTTCACAAGCGGGCCCCGGCGCGCCGGGCGGAGAGGGTTTCAATCATCTTCATCGCATGAGAATAACTCGTCCTCGGGGATGGTTAGGAGGATCAGCAGCGTCTGAGTCGGTGGGACCCCGAAGTAATGCTCGTAGATGGGCAAACAGGCCGCTCGGTCATTGTCGAAGGTCTGACACCAATCCCGGGCGAACGCCTGTCCTTGGTCGCCTGATAGGCACCCAGCAGCAAACGCCTGCCATTTCACATGAGCCTCGGCGGACAAAGCGCTGCCGCGCGGGCGCGGATAGCAGCCGCCGTCGATTAGCGCCCGCGAGTGGAAACTGAAAGCGACGCGTCCCTCACGCACGCCGATCAGTGCGCAGGGGAAATCCGACAACTCAATGCTGCGGCGTGCGGTACTGGTGATTGAAGTATTGAAATCGTGGGCCCACCTCTCAATGTCTGCGAAAGTCATCTCGCCGTCGTTGACGAGCGGCCGCAGCAGCCGTGTTGGCATCAGCAGCCCAGCGGCAAATGCATCGGCTTCAGTTTCGATCGTCCGGTCACTGAGGAATTCGCCCTTGGATGGATGTGACTTGCTTGTGCGGAGCAGGTACGCCCGGTGACGGTCTAGAAAGTAGTGCCCCAACTCATGAGCGATGGAGAACCGTGTGCGCGGATGTTGTTCTCCGTTTGGCGATCGATCGTATTTGGTGTTGTAGAAAAGTAAGAAACGATTCTTCGGTCGGTGGTACTCCAACTGGCCGTCGAACCGATCGCGAAAATCATCGCCCATCGCGACGAGGAGAGGTTTCTCGCTGGCCGCGACCGCCAGAGGGTCGATGGGGGCGACGCACATGTCCAGCGTTGCCAGCACCTCGGCCGCCTGTTCAATCGCCTTGTGTTGGCGATTCCTGATCTCCGTCCATTTTAGTCTTGTCATCTTGCCCATCGTCGTGGCCATCCTCAAGCGCCTTGCGGCGTAGTTCATTTAATCGATCCTCGGCTTCCGCGTCCGCTTCACCCTCGTTGCGATTAAGTTGAAGCACATCTTCATCGATGGATTCGCAGTCGTACTCCGGCACATCAAACTCGGGGGTCGCCGGCGTCCAGTCGGTGAACTCGCCTGATGTCACTCGATCAACGATGTTGTCAATCTGGTCGTCGGTGAGCTTCACATTGGGGAGCGACTCGAATTCCTTCTGCGCTTCCTCTGGCGTCATCGGAGCATGGCTGGTGCGCCGAGCCACGCCGTTCGCTATCTGTCGCCAGAAGTTTTCTGATTCAGATTTCATGATTATCCCCTCTTTCCAGCGGACTGACGCATGAGCTCGTCCACCCGCTTCTTGAGGTTTTCGTGCGCCTTGTTTCGCGACACGTAGATGCTGTTCTTCGAGGTCCCGTGGATTTCTGCCAAGCGCTGCGCGTCGGCCGTACCATCCGCAGCCAGATCCGCTTTGACGATGGCTCTTTGCAGAGGTGGTAGCATTTCGATTGCCGTGAGCACATTGTTCCACTTGGAGTCATCGTCGGCAAAGACCTGCGCCACATCACTATCGTCGTCACTTGGTGCTGCGGGGTTGTAGCTGTCGTCGTATTCAAGATGCTTAGAGCAGAATTTCGCCTCGCGGCGCAACACACTCTGAGCCGCCCGCTGTGTGATACGAATGCACCAGGACGACAGTTGGCCTTTGCCCTCGTCGTACCGATCCGCGAAGCGCCAGATGGCATGGACTGCCCAGTTGAGCGCCTCGTTTCGTTCGGCCTCCTGCAGAACCTGGCCGAAATGCTTTGTGAGATAGGCCTTCATTCGTCCACCGTATCGCTGCAGAAATAGGCGCAGACCATCCTTGTCGCCCATGGCCATCATCAGGGCGATGTCCGCATCGGTAATTGTGGCTTGGCCGTCCGCCATCATGTCCACCTTCTGCTGTCGTAATGACTACGCAGCCACCTTAACTGGGGTGTCGGGGACCTTTCTTTTTTCACGGGACCCGGTTAAGGCAGCGAAGAGCGCTCGCGTATTCCTGATGAGGCCGGGGTGTCCCCGCAACCTCAGATTAAGTGATCCGCTAACACGATATCCGCGCACGTGCCGGATGGCTAGCGGAGCGGCGTGACGTGGGTGCTCTGCACTGCGTCACGAGTCAGAAGTTGCGGAGCGAGGAGCCATCACCATGGCCAAACCGTTTGATCCTCGGAAAGTGCTCAAGCAAATCGCCAACCCTCTGCTGCGGGAGTTTTTCAACCGACGCGGCGAACTCACTGAGGTGCCATGGGATGAGCTGACCGAGCACAAGATCGACGCAATCTTCGAGGCATGGCAGCAATTGCCAGAGAGCCAGAAGATTGAAGTGCAGGTCATTCTCCGCGATGTCAGCGAGCTGGCGGACCATCGTGGTCGTGCAGTGCTCGCCGAGGAAATTCTCGGTCGGTGCCCCGAACGCGCTGCTGAGTTCGAAGCGCAGGCGAGCAAGGCGGACAACGCGATGTGGGTCTATCTGAACGTGCCCGAGGCCTTCGATGAGGCGGCGCTGTTCGCCCGTGCCGATGCACTGGCGGCCGGGCGATACTGGAACCGCCGCAACAGCCTGCCAAAGCGGGCCCTCAAAGTCGATCAGTCCATGTGCGACAAGCTGGCGCTGGCCCTCACCTCCTACTACGGCCCCACGCAGATGCGCGGTCGATACTGCCACGTCGTGCACTACAGCCGATCGGGCGGCGGCGACTACTTCTTCGCCTACCTTGATGACTATCCCGACAAGCATCTGGTCTTTGATGGCAACAGCGATCAGCCGGTCGTGCGTGCGGATCGCTATGCCTTCGAGAATGTCTTCGTTTACAACCCCAATGACGGCTCGATGGAGCTGTTCGCCCAGGGCGGCAAGAAAGTGTGGGAACCGCTGCAGACCGCGTTCTGCGAGGCGGTGCTCAATGAGGAGATCGATCCCGCCGATCCGCTGCGACCGGCGTACCGGCTTGATCATCTGCTCGCGCCTGACTTTCCCCTTCCCAGCGATCCGGCGGACGGTGTGGAGGAGGCACGCATCACGCTGCTCCGCGTCGCTCCGCAAGGCAGCGGTGGGTATATCGAGATCAAGGCCGATCCCAAGGGGCATCGCAACGACATCTACCGCAAGATCGAGCGATGGCTCAAGGCTGGCGTCGCCGTTGAAGGGGCGCGGGTGCTCAAGGCCTCGTTCCATCTGAAGTTTCAGGGGAACGGGCACGGCCGCCAGCCAACGATGGCGTTCGATGTCTCAGCCCCCAACTCGAGCAACCTCAAGAGCAAGCCCGATGAGCAGCGGGAGGTGGGTGAGCGGTGCCTGAAGCTGTGGAAGGTGGTGGACGATGAGGCCCACTGATCTTTTCCATCTTTTGCTGGAGGCGATGGACGATGTCGATCGTGTTTTCGACCATCGCGAGATCTCCTGCTGGTCGCCCGGCGAGTTGGAGGCTTTGAAAAATCTGGGGCTGGTGCGTCAGGCAACCGGCGCGCTTCACGCTCCATGCCCCAACTGTGACGAGGCCCACATCGAGCCGGTGATGATCCGGCAGGTGGACGGTGGAGCGCCGCGTTATTTCATCAGGTGCCCGCAGTCGATGCGGGTCGAAGTGAGCGCGGAGATGTGCATAGGGTGGCAGGTGGACGGCGAAGGCTTGGCGAATGCATTGTCTGACGCCATGGACCTCCAGTCCAAGCCGAAGGCAATCGCGCCTGGCCGGCTCTGGCGGCTGGGGCGCACGCCTTGGAAACAGACGACCCGCGAGGTGGTGTTCGCGACCCGCCTTCACGATGCCGACGCCGCAACAGTTGCCACTCACATCGGTCCCGGAGGGCGTGCCATCGTGTTTGTTCCCCGTAATGCACCTGACGACCGCATCTGGTCTGGCAATGTGCCAGCG
>JBGTHH010000744.1:0-8249 GCA_041746275.1 Pirellulaceae bacterium
ATCGCGGTCGGCACGTGGGTACTGCTGCGACGGCAACAATTCGTACTCGCCGGAGCCGTGCTCGCGCTGGCCGCCTACAAGCCGAACGTGCTCGCGTTGTTGGCCTGCGGTTGCCTTGTGCGCTATCCGCGTATGTGGCGCGGCTTGCTCCCCGTCGGATGTTTGATACTTCTGTTGAGTCTCATTCCCGCCGGGTGGACGGGACTCGTTCACTATCGCGAGCTGAGCATGAGCTTGGCACTCGAACCTTGGGATGTTGCCACGCCCGCTTGGAAGGTGCATGGACTAGCACCGTGGCTCGAACGTGTGCTTCCCGGTCAAGGGCGAACCGTCGGTGGACTGCTGGGCTTGGTCATGACGATCGTGATCTCGTGGCAAGTTCGCGGTACATCCCGCACGGCGGGAGACATCGACAAGCTATGGTTCGCGACGCTCGTCTCGATCAACGTGCTGTTCAATGCTTACACGCCGATCTACGATCTCGTGCTGCTGGTGATCGGAGTTTTACTCACCTGCGAGTATCTGGCTGAACGTGGTGCTTCGCGACTTGGGCACCGACTGTGGTTGATGCAGGGAATGCTCGTTCTGTTCCATCTGGGCCCGCACTTGTCGCAGGCCACCGCCAAGCTCACGGGTGTCCAGCCGTTCGCGCTGGTGCTGTTGGCGGCGGCGATATGGCAGACGAGTTTGCTGTGGCAGGCGAGATGTCGGCCGCTGCTGACGCGAAATCAGTTGCTCACTTCGGTATCGCGTTGATAGTCGACTTCCCGATAGACACCGGGCGTATCCACTCCATCTCCATTCCAATCACCAGCGACTGGCAAGTCATTGGCACCGCCCATTTCAAAGACGCGATCGTGGGCATCCAGTTCACGATTACCATTCGAGTCGATCAACCATGTTCCCGCGCGGTAGACGCCAAGTTCGTCCACTCCGTCGCCGTTGAAGTCGCCGACCACGGGGATATCTCCCGTCTGCCCGAAGCGAATGATCCCCTCGTTGCGCGTCCAACGTCCATCACCATCTAGATCCAACTGCCAATTGCCGTCGCGGTAGATACCCACGGTACGGATGCCGTCCCCGTTCCAGTCTCCCGTGACCGGAATATCTTTGCCGGCACCAAAACGAAAGACGTGATCGATCACATCAATGCGACGCGGACCTTGCTCGTTCAGTTGTAGCAGACGTCGTCCATCCGTGGCCTGTGTCTCGTTGGGTGGAATGTTCTTAGGGCGTTTCTTGGCGACGTTAGCCAAGTCGGGTAGACCTGGTTCGGCTTCCAAGGCGCGTGGATCGCCGAGCCATTCAGGTCCGAAGATGCCGATATCGTCCTTGCCATCGCCGTCCCAATCGCCGGTAACTGGCAAGTCCTCTTCGCTGCCAAGCTGAGCCCACAGGTCCTCCGCATCCCAATATCCGTTGCCATTGAGATCGATGAACCACTCTCCTAAATAGTAAACGGCGATTTCGTCGCTGCCATCTCCGTTGAAGTCCCCGACGACGGGAACGCCTCCCCGAATTCCGAAGATGTGGCGGCGAATCTCCAACTCCTGGTCCTCCGCTGGCTGTCCCATCGACAAGACCCATTCGCCTTGGCGCATCTGATCGGCTTGCCAATGAGTGTGATTCAAATAGCGAGCTTGCTGCCAAATCTGACCATCGGGCGGTGAGTTCACTACGTCGCGCGGCAACCCGCCATTGATGACGCTTAAATGCCACGTGTATCCGAGCACTCCCTGGACGCCGCCAGCATAAACGTTTAACAGCGGTGCGACGCTTCCGGCCGGACCGGGTGGCGCGAGGATCAACGGTGGGATGCTGACTGGGGGCAACTCCGTGCGAACTGGAGGAGGCGGAGGCAGGGGTGGCTGGGGCGGTCGAGGTGGATCGGTCGGCGGCTCGGCCTCGACCACCACCTCACTGAAGTTGTTGTTCAACGAGACGCCGCCCACTTCCAGCCGAATCCGCACGATTGCGTCATTGTTGTGTGGCGTGGCCAGTTGCTCGAGCGTTCCCGCCGGAATGAGCTGGCCCACGTTAAAGGCTTGACCTTGTGTGGTTCCCGGGGTGTCGAAGCTATCGACGAAGCCGTCCGGGTGGATCTGGAACACAGCGTACTCGCGTCCGCCCAAGAGACCCGTGAACTCATAGAACCCATTGGCATCGGTCGTCGCGAGGATTGGTCCCGGCGGATAAATGCCCGGCAGCACCTGGTCGGCCGAAATGGCGAGTCCCGTGCGTCCATCGCGCAGCTCCACGACGACACCCGGAATCGGTGTGTCGTCTGGCGTCAGTTGGCCATCGCGTATCGCGGCGAGATTTGCTGGAGGCAAACCGTCGGGAGTAACGATGACATCGCCATCCTGAAAGACGTAGCCCGACAGGCTGGCTGGCGGCAGTTCGCAGAAGTCGAAGTTGATCAACTCATCGCCCGAAATCACGAGGATGTTTGTGATCAGATCGACGGCCAGATCATTCCCGTTTCCATTTCCCGCGTGTTGACCGCCATGAAAGTAGCCTTCCGGTTGAATCTCGCGAACGGAGTAGACGCCGGGCGACAGTCCGTCAAAACGATACTCGCCATTCGCGTTCGTCTCCGTGTTGGCGATCACGCTCCCTTGTTCGTTTAGCAACTCGATCGAAACCCCCTCCAACCGCGGCTCGCCCGGATCGATGATGCAGTCTTGATTCAAATCCGCATGGACCACGCCAGCGATGCTGGCTCCCAGGTACTCGGCGAAATTGTAGCGAATGCCTTCCTCGCCCCAACGCAACGTGATGCCGGAGATCACATCGTTCCCGGCGGTTCCCACCAAAACTCCCCCGATCTCGCCGACCGAATCCTGGCCATCGAGCCAGCCGATCGGTTGACGTTCGATGATGGTGTAGGTGTCAGCGCGTAACTGTGCAAACTGATAAGCACCATCGGCATCCGTCCGCGTCGTGGCGACTTGGTTGCCGGACGAGTCCAACAGGATCAATTCGACGTCCCCGATGCCAGCGTCACCCGGCTCGAAGACGCCGTTATTCGCGAGGTCGTGATACACATTGCCGCTCAGCGACGCCGGTGCGCGTTCGCAGAAGTCATAGCCGACCCCATGCTGGCCAGACAGCAGGGTGATCTCAGTGATGAAATCGTTACCGCCCACTCGTCCCACGGTCGTTCCGTTCACCGTACCCGCTCGCTCGCCGCCATCGATCAGCCCCAGCGGTGTCTGCTCGACCACGGAATAGGTGCCCGGTAACAGGTTCACAAAGGTGTAGTTACCCTGGGCATCCGTGATGGTCTGCGACAGCGTGGCTCCACTGGCGTCCAACAGCGTGATGACCGCGCCTGCGATCCCCGGATGATTCTCCTCGGGACCAAAGCAGTTGCCATCCGCATCGGACAGATGGACGCGACCGCTGAGCGAAGTCAGTTGATATTCGCCGAAGTTGTACTGCACGCCCTGCTCGCCACTATGAAGCAGAATCTCGCGAATCTCGTCACCCGGATTGAGCGCGCTGCCCCGCACCTGTCCCGCGACCGTTCCGGCGGTATCCCACCCGTCTTGGAATCCCGCGGGTTGCGATTGCACGATGCGGTACTCGCCGGGCGACAATCCGGTTGCTTCGTAGTAGCCATCCGCGTTGGTTGTCACTGTCACGGCCGATTGAACGCTCAGCGTGCTGACCGGAATGATCTGCAACTGCACGCCCCCCAGTCCATCGTCGCCGGGATCTCGCACGCCGTTATTCGCTCGATCGTGATAGACGAATCCGCTCAGGCTGACCGGCAGCAATTCGCCGAAATTGTACTCCACGCCGTCGTCGCCCCACTTCAACGTGACCTGTTCGAAGCGATCATTCGCGGCGATTCCGACCGGCGTGCCGCTTACGGTTCCTAACGTCTCGCGACCATCGATCCAGCCTTGCGGCTGCGTCTCAATAATCGTGTAGGAGCCGGCACGCAAGCCGGTGAACGAATAACTGCCGTCCTGGCCCGTACGCTGAGTAGCCACCGTATTGCCCGCGTCGTCTCGCAGAGTGATCAGGACATCTCCGATGGGAGCTTCGCCGGGATCGAGGGCTCCGTTGTGGTTAGCATCGTGATAGACCAATCCAGCGAGCGAGGCCGGTTGATGCTCGCAGAAGTTGTAGTTCAGACCAATCTGAGCCGACCCTAAGACGATGCCGCGGATCGTGTCATTGCCGACAACTTGACCGACCACGACACCGTTCACCGTACCGACGTGTTCACCTCCGTCGATCAAGCCCGCGGGAGTAAACTCCACGACGCTATACTCGCCGGGTCGCAGGTTAGCGAACTCGTAGTTGCCTTGAGCGTTGGTCACGGTTTGCGTGAGCAAGTTGCCTTGTGCGTCGAGCAGGTGCAAAACAACACCCGCCAGCGGCTGTGCCTGTGCCGAATCGCCAAAGCAGTTGCCGTCCCGATCGGTCAGGTGAACGCTGCCGCGAATTGCCGCAGGCACCAGTTCGCCGAAGTTGTACTCCACGCCGATGGCCCCGCCACCCAGGAAGATTCCTTCCAAGCGATCGCCGGGATTCACGGCCTGCCCCACCGCCACACCGTCGACTGTGCCGGCGCGATCCAGCCCATCAAAGTATCCGCTGGGTTGTTGGACTTGCACAATGCGATAGCTGCCCGGTATCAAGCCGGTCGCATGATAGAAACCGTTGGCGTCGGTTGTTAAGGAAACGACGGATTGCGGTTCGATCGTGTCGACGGGAATCACTTGGATCGCCACGCCCGCGAGTCCTTCTTCGCCGGGGCCGCGCCAGCCGTCGTTGTTGCGATCGTGATACACATAGCCGCTGATCTCCGCCAGTACGGGCGCTTGGGTCAGGGATGAAGCCGCTCCTGCCGTGCGATCGCGTTTGCCATGGGCGTCGTCGGCGGGCAAGTTTAATCCCAAGCCTTCGAAGTTGCGATCGTATTGGTTGCGAAACTCGGCCGTCTCCGAAATCTCGTGATAATGAGGAGCCGAGAAGTAGGTTGTAAAACGCGAGCCCTGAAACTCCACTCCGGACGTAATCGGATCGATGCCTTCGTTGATGAGCGAGATATCCGTTTCATTTGGGTCAAACAGTTGGACCTCGTCGACATCAATAGTAAAGATCAATTTGTCCCCGGCGCGGAAACCGACGAAGTCCAATACCAACTGCAGGCTGCCGTCCTCGACGGTGGCGTGGACCGCGGCCTCGGGATCTTGCGCCGTGAACGAGACGATCTGAAACGGAGAGGAGAGATCGGCACCGTAACCTCCGGGCGCGGTATCGAAGAAGACGTCCCCTCTGTCGAACCCGGGGGCTCCTCGGTCGCCGTCAATGATCACGCGAGTCAATTGTGTTCCCGCCGCACCACCCTCGAATGTGATCTCGAAGGTGTCGCCATGGAGATCGCTGCCGAGATCCTCTTCGATGTAGACCGCGCCGACTCGCAAGGGATCGGCGTTCAACATGCGCCGCGATTCCATCATCTCAAAGCGGCAACGTCGTGAACCATTGCCATCGGTCGGCCGCTGCTTCCTTTGCCGATTTGCCTGAACGAGTTGCGAGATTCTGGACCACAAGCCCACGTGACACCTCCCTGTGTAAAACGGCGTCGCTCCAGCGAGCGATTTCTTCCTGGCGAACAACACGTCCTGCGTTGTCCGATCGCTAAGGCTTCTTAATCTAATTGCGACGTGGGTAGGGCACCGACGCGAGGCGACGGTTGGGCGCTCCCTTCGGCGATGCTGTTGTCGCGAGTCCAGATGCGGACGGTCGTGTCGAATCCCGAGGAAACTAACACTTCCGCTCCGTAAGCCAAGGCGGCTACCGAACCCGTGTGCCCGCCGAGTTTGGCGATCTCGGTGCGTTCGCTCAGATTCCAGATGCGCACCAAGTTGTCACTGCCTCCCGAGGCCACCAACTGCGATCCGCAGAACGTCACGGCCATCACTTTCGCATTGCCAGTCGCGAGAACAAAGCTATCTCCCGTCGCCAGGTCCGTCACGCGGAGCGATCGATCCTCGCTGCCCGAGACAAGTTGCCGTCCATCTGGCGAGAAGGCCAAGCTGCGAATGCGTTGCGTATGGGCCACAAATTCGTTGCTGGTTCGTCCTGTGACCGCGTCCCAGATGCGGACCTTGCCATTGCGTCCGCCCGCGGCCAAGGCATCCCCTTGCGGCGACCAAGCCAGGGCTCGCATATCCGCACACGGGCACTTGAGTTCCCGGATCGTCGCTCCCGTGTTCACATCCAACAGACGTAGTGAGTTGTCAAAGCCGATTACCGCCAGCGTTTGACCATGCGGAGCAAACGCGACTTGCGCCACCGCTTGGCTGACATCGAAGACATGACGACGTTGGCGTCCGGTGCGCGTCTCCCACAGGATAATGTGCCGATCGTTGCCGGCCGAAGCGAGCCACTGACCATCGGCGGAAAAAGCCAAGGCCCGCACCCAGTCATGGTGTCCGCGGAGTGCTGGTTGAAACTGTTGACTGGCGATGTCCCACAGATGTACCAGATGATCGTCGCCCGCCACGGCGAGTAAATTCCCTTGGGGATGCAGCGCGAGGGCCGTGACCACGGGTGGCTTCGCTTGCGTGCCGGTTTGTGGCAACCGGATTTCCTTCGCGGACCAACCCGTCGCGACGATCTGCCCCGTGGCGTTTGTGGCGTAGCATGCGACGACCACGAAACTGTTTATCAGGAGCAGCGACTTGACGATAAATCGTGGCAGGCATGTCAGTTGCGACATTTTTCCACCCCAGGGCGTGATCGTTAGCGGGAAGTGTAGCGGCGTCAGAGGCAGGCGCGGATTACCTCCGCTCATTGGTTACTATCGGTCCAGGACGCAGAAATACTACAGGCGAACCCACATTTGCCCGATTGTCGATATCAATTGGCGTGTGGGCATCCCGAGAAAGTGGAGCGAGTCGGCACTTTGACTGTGCTGGTAGGCAAGTTCCAGCGACGCGTCGAACGTCGCTTCTTCCCACGCGTCAACTCTCGATCGTAGATCCTCGTAGAAGCAAACGATGAGCTACCGAGATAGCTGGCTGTTCCCATGGTTCTTCCGAGATAGCTGGCTGTCCCCATGGTTCTTTTGGTAGGTGTAGGAATCGATGGTCCGCGGAGCGAGATTCCGCACGAGCATATCTTCGGCCATGCGTTTGGTGATGGGAGTTTGTCGCTTGTGATAGGGAGTCGGCATCGTGGTGAACCTCAGTGAGCAGTGTGGAGAAGCCGTCGAGTACATCTCAACGGGTGATGACTCCAGAATGCATCGTCTTTTGAAAAGCGCAAGTCCCTGCAACCGCTTTAATCGTTAGTGGGCAGCCATCACGAGGAACGCGAGCAGCGAAGCGTGATCGCGAGAACGATCCCCGACGCACGGCAACCGGCGAAGAGTTGACAGCAACCAAACTGACGTCGCGAGACATGAGTAGCCGCAACGCAAAGAGTCGTGGCAGATCGCTGCTGTCGAACTCACTCACAAGCTCAGCACACAAACTCTTCAGCCGAGTGGTTTAGTTCAACGATTACGTTCAACGACCATCGTCACCGGGCCGCGCCGATGACGCCTTGCATTTTCCAAGACCGGATCGCGGCTCCGGTGCACGATTTGGTTCGTCGATGCAGCACGCCTCGTGGATGCCTGTTCGGCAAGACCCGGCACAGCACGGAGTTTACCATCGGATTAGATTCCATACCACCGTCCATATTTAAGGAACTGTGTATCCCGGCAGGCGCTTACCTTTGGTCGTTGTGTGTCCGTTTGCCGTTGTAGCGGCCGGCAACTCGAACGATCAGCCTCCCCGTAAAGAACAAAGCAACAGCACAGGTGCAGCCGACGAGCACGATCTGAGCAACTCGACCGGCGAGACTCGGCGGTTCGTGCGCGGAAAGGCCAGGCAATTGCAGTGCAAGCAGAATAACGAGGATAGCCCAAGCGCCCAGCATCTCCCACACGAGTGAGGCAGTGGATTGGTGGGGAACTGGGCCACGAGGCTTCGGTTCGCCAGCCGCTGTGGGTGACTCGTACGGATTAGCGTCCATTCTGTTCTCAAGCCCAACGCCAGCCCTCTTGCCACGACCGCCAAGCCGATCGGCGAACGACCACGATCACGGGGCGGCCGTGATCGAGTTTCCCTTCAAGACCGACGACGACGGCCGCTCCCGTGCATCGTTTTGTTCTGTCGCGTCCGTTGCGTCGCATTCGAGCCAGCCGTCGGTGACCGCATCGCGCCACCAATCGGGAG